>NZ_BAAGDE010000023.1:0-83109 GCF_054660795.1 Mycobacterium sp. MUNTM1 | reverse complement strand
TCTGTCTTTGGCCTCCAGCACGTCCACGACGGTTTCGATCTCCTGGGAGGAGAACTGCATGGACAGCTTGTCCAGCTTCATGCCGGGGCCGGGCCGCTTGCCATAGAAGGACAGCGACACCTTCGAGTTGTCGGCAAGGTCGAAGGTGAGGTGATCGGGGCCCTGGGTGCCCACCCCGGATCCGGGCGGGAACATCGTTCGGGGGGCCTCCTTGAACGCGATCGAGATGATGCGGATGCCCTCGGCCATCTTCTTGCCGGTGCGCAGGTAGATGGGCACCCCGGCCCACCGCCAGTTGTCGATGCCGACCTTGAGCGCGATGAACGTCTCGGTGTCGGAATCCTTTGCCACGCCGGCCTCGTCGCGGTATCCGTTGTACTGACCGCGAACCACATTGGCGGGTTTGACCGGCAGCATCGACCGAAACACCTTGTTCTTTTCCTCGCTGATCGCGAACGGTTCCAGGGCCGTCGGCGGTTCCATCACCACGAAGGCCATCACCTGGAAGAGGTGGGTCACCACCATGTCCTTGTAGGCGCCGGTCTCTTCGTAGAAGTTGGCCCGCTGGTCCAGGCCGAGGGCCTCGGGGATGTCGATCTGGATATGGTCGATGAAGTTGCGGTTCCAGATCGGCTCGAAGAGGCCGTTGGCGAAGCGGAAGGCCAGGATGTTCTGCGCGGCCTCCTTGCCCAGGAAGTGGTCGATTCGGAAAATCTGGGATTCCTCGAAGGTTTCGTGCACGAAGTCGTTCAGCGCCACCGCGCTGGCCAGGTCGGTGCCGAACGGCTTCTCCATCACCACCCGTGAGCGTTCGACCAGCTTGGCGTCGCTGAGCATGGTGATGACGGCGCGCGCCGCCTTGGGCGGCACCGACAGGTAATGCAGTCGCCGCACGTTGGGCCCCAGGTTGTCCTCGGCCTGCGCCACCGCCTGCGCCAGGGCCTCGGGTCCGGCGCTCTGCGGGACGTAGGTGACGATGTTGGCGAAGTTCGACCACTGTTCGGGCGTGAGTTTGTGCGTGCCGAAGGAATCGATCGCCTCCTTCGCGAGATCTCGGAATTCGTCTTGACTCAGGTCCTCCAGCGACGTAGCGACGATCTGAATATCGGGCGCCAATTCGGACTGGTCCAGGTACGCCAGACCGGGGATCAGCTTTCGTTTCGCCAGATCACCCGTCGCCCCGAAAAGGACGATGACGTGCGGATCGAGCGGGTCGGAATGGTGGCGACGCGGGCGGGCGTCGGCAGCGGGGTAAGCGATGGTCTGAGGTTTCTCGGTAGCCACTCTTGCGATACTTCCATCGCCACGACGCTGTGTCTCGTTCGTTTGACAGCCGCCGGATCTGGTTAGCGAACGCGCGATCGGGTATGGAATAGCGGCGGGTTCCCGGCGCCGGGACCCGTCCCCCACCAACGCCCATGGAAAGCGATATGACCAAACCCGACAAAGACCCGCTGAGCCGCGCTCAGGAGCTGGAAAACATCGTCGATCAGCTCGAGGAGAAGGTCACCGAGGAGAGCGAGGCCGAAGGCGTTCCCGGCAACCGCAGCGACCGGGAGCAAGCGGCTGTCCGCGGCACGACCAGCGAGCCGCCGGACTAAGTCGCAGCCTGGCTGAGGTGAGCGGCGTCATTCGCTCGGTATGTCGATGGCGTGCGCCTTCAGCGTCGCCAACAGCTCGGGCGTCGGCCATTCGTCGGCCCGGTAGCGGGCCGGATTGATTCCCGCGACGGGAAGGATGCCCACCGCATCGACCACCGTCGCGAACGGCACGGTGAACCTGTCGGACACATTCGCCGGCTCGCCGACCATGAACGTCACGTAATCGGTCTGCGGGAGCTCCCACGGGATCCCCTGCCCCCAGACCGCATTGGTGCGCCGACCCCAGGCCGTCTCGATCATCTGCGCGTCGCCGACGTATTGCGGGAACAGCTCGCGCTCATAATGCTCCCGCAAGAATTCGACCTGGTGCCTGTATTCCTGTGTGGCCAATAGGGTTCGGGCCCGCAACGCCAACCCGCGCAGGGGATGCGGGCCGGCCTGATCGAACGGCGCGATGACGCTGCCCACGATGGTGTAGCCCTGCGGCGAGATGGGCTGGTCGGCGTCGAGGTACATCTGCTCGGCGACCTCGAAGAGGTCCGCCGCGTTGTCCGGCGCGTCGGTGCCCAGCAGTAGCACGCCATCGCCCGGGAAAAACACCAGTGGGCGGTGGTCGCCGGCGACCACCAGCGAACCCAGCCAGCCGGTGGCCAGGATCATCGAATCGATGTAGGTGCCGCCGTCCGCGTCTTTCAACAGGTACTTCTCGCCCGGCTGGAAGGCCTGCTGACGCGCGGAAAGGTTCTCCCTCGCCACCGCGAACGCCTGATCGCCGGTGATGCCCCATGCGCCCGTTTCGGCCGGCGACACTATGGCCCGCACGGTAGGGAGGTCGACCACGACCATCTCGTTGATGAAGGGGAACACCGGGCGGACCCAGGGCTGGGCCCCGGTGTTGACCAAGCCGTTGACGTAGCTTTGCGGGCGCAGCACGGGCCGGAGCAAGGGTTGGGCCTCGGCCCAATCCATCGGCGGAGTCGGCGGTTGCTCGGTTGCCATGTCCACGGTGGGTACTTCCTGCTCTTGAACAGCGAACACGCACGTTACACCCTGCGCCGGCCAGCACAAGTCACCCTTTTCGGTGGCCTCACGTCGCGGTGGCCGGCCCGAACCAGGTGGCGAGGGCGGCGCGTAGCGCCGGGTCGGTGCCGGTGCCCGCCCAGGCGACGTGTCCGTCCGGTCGGATCAACACCGCGGGCGGCACGCTCACCGCGCCGAGCACCGGAAGCACGCACCGGTCAACGTGTTTCGCGTCGACCGTCGAAATCCGATCCGCCCAGGGCTCGATGTCCATGCGGGCGATCACGCCGAAATCGAGCAGCACCGGGCGGGCGTCCCGCAGCAGATCGAACACGCGCAGCGGCCCGCCGGCGGTGACCAGGTCCAGATCGGGCATGCGCCGTCCCACCAGCGGGTGCCCCTCGCCCAGGTCGTACCGGATGTCCAGGCCGGACATCATCGCGGCGAAGCAGGTGCGGGGCTCGTCCATGGCCAGAAGGTCGGACACGGTGTCGCGCAGCGCCTGGGTGCGTTCGCCGGGGTGAAGGAGCGCCATCTGCGCCAACGCGTTGCGCAGCACCCGCCGGGCAACCGGGTGGCGTTCGGCGTGGTAACTGTCCAGGAGGCCCTCGGGCGCTGTCTTGTTGACCACCTGGCCCAGCTTCCAGCCCAGATTCACCGCATCCTGCACGCCGGTGTTGAGGCCCTGCCCGCCCACCGGGTGGTGGATGTGTGCGGCGTCGCCGGCGAGCAGGACCCGTCCGCGGCGGTAGTTCGCGGCCTGCCGCGCCGTGTCGGTGAACCGGGAAAGCCAACGGGGACTGTGGATTCCGTAGTCGGTCCCGTAGACGGCGACGAGCGCCCGGCTCAGGTCACCTAGCGTGGGTTCGGTGGCCGGTCCAAGCTGCGCCTCGGTGACCATCACCCGAACACCTCCGCCCTCCTCGGCGGTGGACAGGGCATGGACGCCGAGCGCGTCGTGGCGGATGCCCCATTGCGGGGATGGCCCGGTCCCGGAATCCATTTCGGCCTCGGCGAGCAGATAGCTCGTCGTCGCGTCCCATCCGGGAAATTCGATCCCGGCCGTTTTGCGGACGACGCTGCGTCCGCCGTCACACCCGACCAGATACTGCGCCCGCATCGTGCGGCCGTCGGACAGGCCGACGTCGACGCCGCTGCCGTCCTGGGTGAACGTTGCCACCTGCCCGCCGCGGTGGATCGGCACGCCGAGTTCGCCGACCCACCCAGCCAGGATGCGTTCGATCTCGTTCTGCCACAGCGCGAGTCCGTACGGGTGCCGGGTGGGAAAGTCACTGATGTCCAGCCGGATCTGCGAGAACCCGGCGACCTGCGTCACCTCGCCGCGGGACAGGAACCGATCGGCGATGCCGCGCTGATCGAGAACCTCGATGGTGCGGGAATGTAGGCCGCCGGCCCGAGCTCCGATCAGATCCTGGCTGGTGCGCCGCTCCACGATGGCGGCGTCGACCCCCGCCAAAGCCAACTCCCCCGCCAGCATCAGCCCGGTCGGGCCGCCCCCGGCGATGAGCACCGCGTGCTCGATGCCGCGGTCGGTCGATGCCACCGAAACATCCACTTCGCTACCCCAATTCGCCTGAATTCCGGTCGAGGACAGCGATTTTGCATCATTACCCGGGCCTTGCGGCAAGCCCCGGTATGCGCTATAGGTTGAAAGTGGCGGGGAAAACAATCACCAACGGTCACGCACCGCCTCGATCGCGCGGTAGATCCGCTGCTCGCTGACCGGGCGGGGCGTGCCGAGTTGCTGGGCCCACAGGCTCACCCTGAGTTCCTCGATCTGGCGGGCGATGTCGCGAACCTCGGCGGCCGCCCTCGCCGGCTGCGGCAGCTCATGCACCAGCTCGTCGAAGGCCTCCTGCACGGCGTGCACCCGTTGCATGCGCTCGCGATCGGCCTGGGCGGCGCGAGGCAGCCCCTCGAGGCGGCGACGAATCCCGAGCAGGTAGCGGGTGAGATCGGCGAGCTGGGCGGCCCCGGTGGCGGTGACGAAACCGGCCGGCAACAGCCGATCAAGTTGCGCACGGATATCGGCGATCGCGTCGGTGTGCGCGGGTGGCGGGATCGCGGGCAACAGGAGCTGCACCTGCTGAGCGGCGGCCAGCACCTTCTCGACGCGGCCCACGATGTCGGTGGTGGTGGGCGGCAGGGACTTTGCGGCCCGCTGCTGCAGCGCGACGAACTCCGCGCGCGTCCACACCGGCGCCGAGACGATCGCGTCGGTCGCGGCGTCGGCGCAATCGTCCAGTAGCGCAAAAAGGTCACCATCCGGATTGCTGCCAAGAACCAGCCGGGTACGTGGATCAAGCTGCCGCGCAATGGCTTTGACCGGCGAGGCGACGCTGAGCCGCACCAACCGCCGGATGCCCGGTCCCATCGCCCGGTCCTGCTCGGCTGATGTGGCGAACACGTGCAGGTCGACGGCGCCGCCCGCGTCGACGAATGCGGGAAAGCCCCGCACGGTGCGTCCATCGATCGTGCGTTCGACGACGCGCGGCAATTCGTTGAGGCCCTCGGGCCAACCGCGCAATCCCGTCCGCTCCAGCTCGCGCGCGACTGCACGCGCGACGGCCTGCCGGGCCGGCGCCGTGAGCCGCTCCTGCAGCGCCCGTAAGTCCTTGCCGCGGGCCACCTCGGCGCCGTCGCCGGCCTCGACCGCGAACGTCACCCGCAGGTGCGACGGCAGCTTGTCCAGGTCGAACGCGTCGATGGGCACCACAACCCCGGTGCGACGGCGTAACTCGCGTTGCAGCGCCGGCAGCAGCGGTTCGCTGGCCGGGTCGATCGCCGCCAGCACCGCGTGGGCGGTGTCGGGGGCGGGAACGAAGTTGCGGCGCAAGTCTTTCGGCAGTGAGCGGATGAGCGCGGTCACCAGTTCCTCGCGCAGCGCCGGCACGTGCCAGGCGAACTCGTCGCCGCCCAGGCGCGCCAGCACGTCCATCGGCACGTGCACGGTGACGCCGTCATCGGCGGCGCCGGGCTCGAACCGGTAGGTCAACGGCAACGCGACATCGCCGGTGTGCCACGTGCTCGGCCGATCCGCGTCGTCGGCCTCGCCGGCGCGCAGCAGGTCGGTGCGGGTGAACGTCAGCAGGTCGGGCGTCTTGTGCCGCTGCTTCTTCCACCAGGCGTCGAAGTGTCGCGCGGACACGACGTCGCTGGGAATGCGCGCGTCGTAGAGCGCATACACGTCGTCGTCGCCGACCAGCAGGTCGCGGCGGCGGGCCCGCTCCTCCAGGTCCTCGAGTTCGGCCCGCAGCCGCGCGTTGTCCGCGAAGAAGTGATGGCGGGTGTGCCACTGGCCCTCGACCAGCGCATGGCGGATGAACAACTCGCGCGCCACCACCGGCTCGATGCGCGCGTATCCGACGCGGCGGCGCGCGGCCAGCGGTAGCCCGTACAACGTCACCCGCTCGTAGGCCATCACCTCGCCGCGTTTGGCGTCCCAATGCGGTTCGCTGTAGGTGCGCTGCGCCAACTCACCGGCGACCCGCTCCACTACCTCGGGCTGGATGCGGGCGGCGGTGCGCCCATACAGGCGGCTGGTCTCGACCAGCTCCGCCACGACGACCCAGCGCGGCGGCCGCTTGGTGAGAGCCGACCCGGGAGCGAGCACGAAGTGCGAATTGCGCGCGCCCAGGTACTCGCGGGTGTCCTCGCGGCGCATGCCCACGTGTGACAGCAGGCCCGCCAGCAGCGCCGCGTGCACCCGCGCCGGGTCGGCCGGCTCCTCGGAGGCGGCGTCTTCGACGATGCCCAGGTCGCGGGCGACGCTGCGCAGCTGCCCGACCAGGTCCTGCCATTCGCGAATGCGCAGATAGTGCAGGAACTCCGAGCGGCACATCCGGCGAAAAGCATTGCCGGATAATGACTTCCGCTGCTCGCGAAGATAGCGCCACAGGTTGAGATAGGACATGAAGTCCGAGTGCTCATCGGCGAAACGGGCGTGCTTTGCCCGGGCCGCCTCCTCGCGGTCGCTCGGGCGTTCCCGCGGGTCCGGGATCGTCAGCGCCGCTGCCAATACCAGCATTTCGCGGACGCACCCCTCGGTCTGTGCCTGCAGGATCATCCGGCCCAGCCTGGGGTCGACGGGCAGTCGCGCGAGGCGGCGGCCGAGATCGGTGATGGCGCCGTGCTGGTCGAACGCGCCCAGCTCGGCCAGCAGTTGCACGCCGTCGCGGACGCTGCGCCGGTCGGGTGGATCGAGGAAAGGGAATTCCTCGATGTCGCCGAGCCGCAGGGCCGCCATCTGCAGCAGCACGGCGGCCAGGTTCGTCCGCAGTATCTCGGGTTCGGTGTAGCGGGGCCGGGCCGCGAAGTCCGGCTCGGAGTAGAGCCGGATGCACACGCCGGGCGCGACCCGGCCGCATCGGCCGGCCCGCTGCGCGGCCGACGCCTGGGAGATGGGCTCGATCGGCAGCCGCTGCACCTTCAATCTCCGGCTGAAGCGCGAAATCCGGGCGTTGCCCGGATCGATGACGTAGCGGATCCCCGGCACGGTCAACGACGTTTCGGCGACATTGGTCGCCAGCACGACGCGCCGCCCGGTATGCGGTGCGAACACCTTCTGCTGCTCTGCGGTGGGTAGTCGCGCGTACAGCGGGAGCACCTCGGTGTGTTTGAGTCCACTCAAAGCCTCTGCGGTATCACGGATTTCACGCCCGCCGGAAAGAAAGATCAAGATGTCCCCCGGCGGCTCGGCCTCGAGTTCGGCGATCGCGTCGACGATCGCCTCGACCTCGTCGCGGGTCTCGGTGCGCACGATCTCGTGGTCGGGGTCGTCGGGGTCGTCGTCGGAGGTCGACGGCACGGCGACCTCCAGCGGCCGGTAGCGCACCTCGACCGGATACGTGCGGCCGGACACCTCGATGATCGGCGCGTCCTGGAAGTGGGCCGCGAAGCGCTGCGGCTCGATGGTGGCCGAGGTGATGATCACCTTCAGGTCGGGTCGGCGAGGCAGCAGCTCACGCAGGTAACCGAGCAGGAAGTCGATGTTAAGGCTGCGCTCGTGCGCCTCGTCGAGGATCAGCGTGTCGTAGCGCAGGAGGCGGCGGTCGCGCTGGATCTCGGCGAGCAGAATACCGTCGGTCATCAGCTTGATCAGCGTGCGATCGCTGACCTGGTCGGTGAAGCGCACGGTATAGCCGACGGTTTCGCCGAGCGGGCTGCCCAGCTCGTCGGCGATGCGCTGGGCGACGGTGCGGGCGGCCAGCCGGCGGGGCTGGGTGTGGCCGATGGTTCCGCGGATGCCGCGGCCGGCCTCGAGACAGATCTTGGGCAGCTGGGTGGTCTTCCCCGACCCGGTCTCCCCCGCGATCACCACCACCTGATGCGTCCGGATGGCTTCGGCGATTTCCTCCCGCCGCTCGCTGACCGGCAGGTCGGGGTAGCTGATGGTGGGGACGGCGGCTTGACGGGCGCCGATGACGCCGTGCGCCGCGGCGACCTGGTCGGCGAGCTGCCGCAGCTTCTGGGGCGAGGCGCCGCGGAGGTTCTTCAGGCGCCGCCCGAGGCGGGCGGCGTCGCGCAGGGTCAGACCGTCGAGTTGGTTACGCAGCTGCGCTGCAGACGGTTCGGCCACCCCGCACAGAATAGGCACTCGCGCGGCCGCAGCCCCAACGCGCCGGCTGACCGGCTGGGTTGATCGGCGACGAATCCGGGTATCACCTGGCGAGCGCATCGAATTGGATGCCGGCTGGCGGGGGAAGTGATCAGCGATGGTCGGTTGGCTGGACGAGCTGCAACGTCGTAATCGAGTCGTCGGTGTGATCGTCGCTGTTGTTTACAAGTACAACGACGATCAGGGCGGCTACCTGGCCGCCCTGATCACCTACTACGGGCTGGTATCGCTGTTTCCGATGCTGCTGCTGCTGACCACCGGGCTCGGCGTGGTGCTGGCCGGCCGGCCCGATCTGCAAGCCCAGGTGCTGCACAGCACGCTGAGCCAGTTCCCCGTTCTCGGCGCACAGCTGCACCACCCCGAGGGCCTCAGCGGAGGAGCGGTGGGCGTGATCGTGGGCCTGCTCGGCGCGCTCTACGGCGGTTTGGGCGTGGGACAGGCGCTGCAGAACGCGATGGACACGGTGTGGGCGGTGCCGAAGCACAAGCGCCCCAACCCGATCCGATCCCGGCTGCGCAGCCTGATGCTGCTGTTGGTGCTCGGCTCTGCTGCGGTCGCCGCCACCTTGTTGGCCGCGGCGGGCCACGCCACGGGGGCTCTCGGCATCTTCAGCAAGATCGGTCTCGCGCTCGCCGCGGTGGCCATCAACGCGCTGATCTGCCTGGTCGCCTTCCGGGTGACCACCGCGCGGGCCCTGACCTATCGGCAGGTGTTGCCGGGAGCGGTTGCCGCAGCGTTCATTTGGCAGATGCTGCAGTGGTTCGGGGCCGGCTATGTGGCGCACACCGTCAAACGCGCCAGCGCCACCAACAGTGTGTTCGCGCTGGTGTTGGGGGCGTTGGCGTTTCTGTTCCTCGCGTCGGTGGCGCTGGTGATGTGCGCCGAGGTCAACGTCGTCCTTGTGGAGCGGCTCTACCCACGCGCGCTGCTGGGCGCGTTCAGCGACGACGCGGACCTGACGCTGGCGGACCGGCGGACCTACACCAACAAGGTCAAAGCCGAACGGGTCAAGGCCTTCGAGCGGGTCCACGTGCACTTCGACGACGTCAAGCGCCTTCCCGCGAAAACCGTTGGGCGGCTGTCGATATTCCATGATTTTCGCCGCCCGCGCACGCCATGAGAACGGCTTCGTTCCCGGCTTGCGGCGAGGTTGTGCGCCGGGCGCAATAGTCTGCAGTCATGAGTCTGGTCACCTATCAGTTGCAGGACCACGTTGCCACCATCACCCTGAACCGCCCCCAGGCGCGCAACGCCATCAACGGCGCGCTGCGCCAGGACCTCAACGCCGCCTGGGATCGTTTCCGCGACGACCTGGACGCGTGGGTCGGGATCCTGACCGCCAACGGCAGCGTCTTCTGCGCCGGCGGCGACCTGAAGGACGGCGAAGGCTCCGTCGGCACCTTCGGCGGCACCTTCTGGGAGAAGCCGACGATCAACTCGTTCGAATCCGGCATGGAACTGTTTAAGCCGACCATCGCGGCCGTGCATGGCCCGTGCATCGGCTACGGCGTGACCGGCGTGCTGTTCTGCGACTTTGTCATCGCCAGCACCGAGGCGACGTTCTGCTTTCCCGAGGTATCGATCGGCGTGCCCACCATCGTCGGAGCCATTCGGCTCCCGCACCGGGTGGGTTGGGCCAACGCGATGGAGCTGCTGCTGACCGGCAAACCGATGAGCGCCGAGCGCGCCAAGGAAATCGGTCTGGTGTGGAAACTGGTCGAGCCCGACCAGCTGCAGGCCGAGGCCCAGGCCTGGGCGCGCACCCTCACCGAGGCCGCGCCGCTGGCCCAGCGGGCGACCAAGGAAGTGGCCTGGCGAACCGCCGACATGGGCTGGATCGAATCCGTGCGCTTCGGCGAGACCATGCGCATGGTCGCCGGTGCGACCGAAGACGTCGCCGAGGGGCTGCGCGCCTGGGCCGAGAAGCGCAAGCCGCAGTGGCGCGGCCGGTGACGGCCGCGGCGGGCGGGGTCAGATCGGCGGCCCGGTGGCCATGACTGGCGGGGCTGGTGAGCGCCTGCGCGCCGAACTGGGCCGGGTGCTCGACGGCGGCGGCCGCGGGGCCGATCACGCCGCGATCGCCCTCGGTGACGGCCCGATGAGGCGGCGGCTCGAGTCGTCGATCCGGGCGTTGGCCGAGCATCGCGGCCCGCGGAGCAGCATCTGCCCGTCGGACGCCGCCCGCGCGGTCGGCGGCGACGGTTGGCGCGAGTTGATGGACGACGCCCGGGCGGCCGCACGGCGGCTCGCCAGGTCGGGCGACGTGGAGATCACCCAGGGCGGCACGGTCGTCGGCCCCGACGTCGACTGGTCGGGCCCGATCCGGATCCGGGCCGCCGGATGATACGGATTGCGTTGCACTGCAACGCCATTCGCCCAACCGAACGTTGGACCACCGCCCTGGCGTCAACCGCCGGAACGGCCACGATCGACGATATGACAGGATTTCCCGCATGAGTGCACGCAGATTTGCTCGCTGGGTTGGTTTCTCGGTTGCGACGACGTGGGCGCTGCTGAGTGCACCCGTCGGAACCCCCGCCGCCGTCGCCGACGGCTGCTCGGACGTATCGGTGGTGTTCGCCCGAGGCACCCACCAGGAGCCCGGTCTGGGCAACATCGGTCAGGCGTTCGTCGACTCGCTCACGTCGCAGCTCGGCGGTAAGTCCGTCGACGTCTATGCGGTCAACTATCCGGCCAACGACGATTACCACAACAGCGCAAACGCCGGGTCCAACGACGCCGCCGCACACATCCAGGACGTCGTCGCCAGCTGCCCGAACTCGAAGATCGTGCTCGGCGGCTACTCCCAGGGCTCCACGGTGATCGACCTGGCCACCAACGCGATGCCGCCCTCGGTGGCCAACCATGTCGCGGCCGTCGCCCTCTTCGGCGAGCCCACCAGTCAGTTCTCCAGCATGCTGTGGGGCGGCCAACCGCTGCCGACGATCAACCCGGCGTACGGCTCCAAGGTGACCAGCATTTGCGCGCCCGACGATCCGATCTGCTCCGGCGGCGGCAACATCATGGCGCACGTTTCCTACATCGATGCCGGGATGACCGCCCAGGCCGCCACGTTTGCGGCGAACAAGATCAACCAGAGTGCCCCTGGCGTCTGACGTCCGTCAGTCGTTAGCCCGTTCCTCCTGATGCTGCCGCTTCTCGGCGGCCGCCAGCTGCGCCACCCGATCCGCCTCGGCGCGCTGCTGGGCGGCCTCGCCGAGCTTGTCCTCGGCCTCGTCGAGTTTGGCCGCCGACGCCTTGGCCGCGGCCTTCTCGGCGGCGTGGGCCCGGTCTTCCACCTGGCGCTTGGCCGATTCCACCGTCTGCTTGCGCTGCGCGGCCCCGATTCGGGCCTCTTTGACTTCCTGCTGGGTGGCGTTCTGCGCTTCCTCGCGCTCCTGGATCGCCTCGTCGCGGGCGCTCCTGAGCTTGGCGTCGGCCTGCGCCTTCCGGACCGCGGCTTGCGCGTCCAGTTGACCCGCGCGGCCCAGCGTATCGGTGCGTTCGACCAGGGCGGCCCCCCGCTTCGCGAGCGTCTCGTCGCCGAGCGCACTCCCTACGGTGCTGTCAAGCATGCCCAGGGAGCGCTCGTACAGCAGTCGCGCCGGCGCCTCGGTGGGGATGCGGTTGACGACCTGGTCCTCGATCAGCCGCAACGGGAATCGGGCGAGTTGGTAGTGAAACCGCAGGACTGCCAGCGGGACTTCGGAAATCTTCATCAACTTCTCCTGGGGTGAGGCCCGCCGTCAGGGCAGGTCGGCTTCGTCGGTCACGATCTCCTCGGACGCCTCGCGGATCTCCGCACACTCCGTCGAATTAAGCTGCGGCACACCATATTTCGGGGTCACGGCGCCGCGTGGTGCGCGAACGGGTCATATGGCGATACGCTGGCCGACATGGCCATCGAGTCCACCATGCTCGCCCTCGGTACCGTCGCCCCGGCCTTCACGCTGCCCGAGCCGGCCACCGGCCGCACGCTCAGCCGCGACGATCTGACCGGCCCCGCGCTGGTCGTCACCTTCATCTGCAATCACTGCCCATACGTGAAGCACGTCGCCGACGGGCTTGCCGCGCTCGGTCGTGACCTCGCCGAGCAAGGCGTTGCGATGGTGGGCATTTCGAGCAACGACGTGGTCACCTACCCGCAGGACGGTCCCGATCGGATGGTCGAGGAGGCTCGAAGCCATGGCTGGACCTTCCCCTACCTCTACGACGAAACCCAAGACGTCGCCCGCGCTTACTCGGCCGCCTGCACGCCCGACACCTTCGTGTTCGACGGCGAACGCCGGCTGGTCTACCGCGGCCAGCTTGATGACTCCCGGCCCAAAAACGGCCTGCCGGTCACGGCCGCGGACGTCCGCGCCGCGGTCGACGCGGTACTGGCCGGGCAACCGGTGAATTCCGACCAGCGCCCGTCCATCGGGTGCGGCATCAAATGGCGTTGAGGCGCGGTTAAATACATCGATTTCGGGTAGTTGGGCTCCGACTACCGCGAGAGGGAGGCGTTATGCGAGGAGCTGTCATCTACGGGGCCGGCGATGTGCGATTCGAAGACCTGCCGGAACCCGAGATCGTCGCCCCCACCGACGCGGTCATCCGCACCACCGCGACCTGCGTGTGCGGCTCGGATCTGTGGGATTACCGCGGCATCAACCCCGTTCCCGAGCCCAAGCCGTTCGGTCACGAATACTGCGGTGTCGTCGAAGCCATTGGCAGCGAGGTCACCTCGGTCAAGCCCGGCCAATTCGTCATCGGATCCTTCTACGCCTCCGACGGCACCTGTCCGAATTGCCGTAACGGCGTTCAGAGTTCGTGCGTGAACCGCGTGCTGATGGGCGGTTGCCAAGCGGAGGCCGTGCGCATCCCCTGGGCCGACGGCAGTCTCGTGGCACTGCCCGACCAGCCCGACGAGGAATCGATCCCGGACCTACTGACCCTGTCCGACGTGATGGGCACCGGGTGGTTCGCCGCCGAAGCGGCCAACGTCGTTCCGGGCATGACGGTGGCCGTGGTGGGTGACGGCGCGGTGGGGTTGTGCGCGGTGCTGGCCGCCCGCGAAAAGGGCGCCGAGCGGATCATCGCGATGAGCCGCCACGAGCCACGGCAGAAGCTGGCCCGTGAATTCGGCGCCACCGACATCGTCACCGAACGCGGCGACGACGGAGTGGCGGTCATCAAGGAGATGACCGAAGGCGTCGGCGCCGACGCCGTGCTGGAATGCGTGGGCACCGGCCAGGCCATGCAACAAGCCATCCAGTCCGCTCGCCCGGGCGCCTTTGTCGGGTTCGTGGGCGTCCCCCACGATGTCGCCATCACCGGCGAGCAACTCTTCAGCACCCAGGTGGGGCTGCGCGGCGGACCCGCCCCGGTCCGGCACTTCCTGCCCTCCCTCATCGAGTCGGTCCTCGACGGAAAAATGAACCCCGGCAAGGTGTTTGACCTGCGCCTGCCCCTCGAGCAGGTCGCCGACGCCTATCGGGCGATGGATGAGCGCCGCGCCATCAAGGCCTTCCTGCAGCCGTAGGTGAGGTCGGTCACTGCGCCGGCCGACCGGACACCCACCGCGGCTTTTCGGCTAACGTCGAGCGTATGTCCAAAGTCTCCGGCAACGACCTGATCGACGACGTCACCCCTGGCGACATCATCGCCGTGGACCGCGGCGCGGGTGAACAGCCCTACAAAGTCGTCTTCAAGGACCGCAGCGACGCGGGGTACCTCGTCACACTCGAGACCGACGGCGGTGAGACCTTTCAGCTCGATCTGGCGGCCGGCACCAGGGTGAAACGGTCCCTCGCGGCGAAATGGGAATCCGCGCAAAGCCCGACCCCCAACTCGGAGAACTGAAGCCCGCCATCGGGACGAAGCCGCCCGAAAGGTGTTGGTGGGCAGTAGTTGCCCTGACGCAGATACCGGGGCCGGACCCAGGGGGAGGCGCCGCACCGGGCAGCACTCCCCCGGCCGCACCCCAAACGTCCGGGGTATCCGAGCCGCAACCGCCGAACACGCGGCGATTCACCCCCGGCTCCGTGCTAAAAGTGGTCGCCGCCTGCGTCTTCGTGGTCGCGTTCATCGCGGTGGCGGTGCTGATGGTGATGAAGATGGTCGGGGCGAGCGGTTAGCGTGCCGAATCTATCCACGACACTTCCTGATTACGTCGGCCCAGTAGCGGGCATAGCCACATGCATGGTCGACGATGCCGCGCAGGCGCCACAGGAAAACCCGGAAAAGGATCGGTCGCAGTGGGTGACCGGCGACGAACCCATGACCGGGCCGCAGCGCAGCTACTTGAACACGCTGGCGCAAGAAGCGGGCGAAGAGATCCCCGACAACCTCACCAAGGCCGAGGCCTCCCGTCTGATCGACGAGCTGCAACAGCGAACCGGGCGGGGCGGTGGCTGATGACCATCGACGCCGAGGAACTCGACACGGCGCTGCGCAACCTGGGCGGCTGACGCGTTGCTGCGTAGCCGCTACGGTCAGATGGTGACGTGGTCGCCGACGCGGATAACGCCCTGGGTCAGCACCGCGAGATAGGCTCCCGCGCATGGCTGTGCGCCGTGACCGCCTGTGTTCAAACGGTTTTCGGCCGCGGGCACCCGAAGCGCCTGCGGAGCTCGCGGCAACGGTCCGTGTTCGAGGGTGGGGACCACGCAGCGCGAGGTAGCCGTCAGGACCCGCAGCCGTGCCTCCCCGATGCCGATTTCGCGTCCCACCCAATCGTTTTCGGCGTACGGCGGGCAGTCGGTCGGCGTCGCGATCACCAGATTCGGGCGGTAGCGCAACGCCTCCACGCCGATGTGCTCGAGGGTGGCGGTCGTGATCGCATGCAGCGGGGCCTCGTCGGTGAACGACTCGCCCGGGGTGGCCGCGGCGATCCGCAGGATGCGGCCGTCCACCTCGGCGTCGAGGCCGAGTTCCAGCAACTGCTCGGGATCGGGGCGAACCAGTGTCGCGCCGTCGGGGCGTCGGGTGACCAGCCGGACCCGCCGGCCGGTCAGCCGCGAGATCAGCTCATCGACGCCGGGATCGTCGGCGGCCACGTCGGTCCCGTCCGGGAGGCTGATGCGCACGCCCTGGGCGTCGGCATGTGCGGTGCACGTCAACAGATCACGCCACAGTCGCGGATTCTTGGCGCTGGCCACGTGCCCGGTCTCGCCGTCGAGGAGTGCCAGCCGCCGGTCGCCCTCGGCGCCGCGCTCGTCGACCAGCAGGTGGTCGAGGGCTTCGCCGAGCATCGACTTCACCGGATAGCGAAGCAACGCCTGCACCCGCATTCCCGCGGCATTCCAGGCCTGGGCGGCCGAGTTGTCCATCACGCGCCTTCACTGAAGTTCCACAGCTCACTGTGCCCGAAAAGGCCTGGCGTCACCAGGGATCAGCCGCGCGCCGCGGTCACCACGATCGACTGATCACTGGTCTGCCAGGCCGTCATGAATGTGCTGAAGCTGACCTGCTCGTCGGCGTGGTCGATGCCGGGGTCGTTGAGGTGCACGATTTCTCTGCCGGTGTCGATGCCCGTCACGACCAGGAAATGGTCGGCCTTGGTGCGCTGGTCATCGGCGTTCAAAATGACCGAGGAGTTGACGAAGGCGATGATCTTGCGGTCCTTGGCCAGGTATTGCTCGAGGAGCGGCAGTCCGTTCTGGTCCCGCTCGGACGTGGACGTCATCTCGGATTTGATGCCGAAGTGGTCGAGCAGGATCACCAGGTCGGACATCGAGATGCCGCTGTTCGGGCCGGAGTGGCTCGGGTCGTCTCGCGGCGCGTAGATCGGCCCCGGATTGGCCCCCGACGGCGTCGATTCCGCCAAGTCCAGCATCTGCCGTTCGGTGGGTGCGTTGCCGGTGACCTCGCCCACCACGTCGGCGATCGAGACGAGTCCGCAGTTGTCCTCGAGCGACTGCGCGACCCAGTGCTTCGCCGCGGCGGCCGGGTTGCCGTACATGCCCGGGTCGGTGGTCGCCGCGGGGCCGGTTCCCGGAGCGGGTGATGAAGTGGTCTGTGCCGCAACGACTGTGGTCAACGAGGTGGTGGCGGCCGTGGTCGCCGGCGGGGCGCCGCCGCAGCCCGAGACGAGCGCCGCGGCGGCCAAACCGATGCCAGCGCCGATCACGGGCGCGGGGACGATCCGAAGTGTGAGCATGAGCGAGGAAGGTCCCGTCGACGGTCGGATGGCCAGCAAACGGTAGCACCCGCACCGCGCCGCTATGGCCGAATACCGCGTGAACCTTTGCGTTCGCCCGGATGGGTCGACGAATGCGCAGCGCCGGGTCCCGGATCAGCCGGGAAGCAGGCGCTTTTTCTGCTCTTCGAATTCGTGCTGAGTCAAAATTCCCGCGTCGCGCAGCGAAGCCAGTTCGCGCAGCTCGGCTGCGATGCTTGTGATCGGGCCGCCCGCGGCAACCTGCGGTGGTGTCGTCGGCTCGGTCTTCGGCTCCTTCGGTGCCTCGCGCGTCGCCTTCTCGATCTCGCCGCCCCTGGCCCGTTCGCGACCCAGCGCCCCACCGGTGCCGGCCATCGCGCGCCCGGCCATGCTCGCCGTAGCCATCTCGCCGAACAAACTTCCGGTTCCGCCGGGAGCGACCGCGGCCGCGGCGGCGGCTTGGGTGCCGGCACCGGCGCCGGTCGCCGGCAGCACCAAGGCGGCCGGGCGAATCGCCGGGGCGGCCGCCGTCCAGCCCGGCGGCACCGACAAGCCGCCGACCGTGTTGGCCTGACCCAGCCCGGCCGATGCCAGCGTCCCGAATCCACCCGCCGGGTTCGTGATGACCGGAAACGGCGAGGGCGGGACCGCGCCCGTGCCGGGCCAGGACTGCACCCCGGCCCAGCCGC
The DNA here is from genome assembly GCF_054660795.1 of Mycobacterium sp. MUNTM1. Taxonomy (NCBI): domain Bacteria; kingdom Bacillati; phylum Actinomycetota; class Actinomycetes; order Mycobacteriales; family Mycobacteriaceae; genus Mycobacterium; species Mycobacterium sp. MUNTM1. The sequence goes on along the minus strand of NZ_BAAGDE010000023.1, from coordinate 66,018 downwards.
TGACGATGTCGTCGGTGTGGAAACCGGTCAGCGCGCCGACGATGTCGAACGGCATGGTGATTAACGTGCCGGGTGCGTCGATGCCGAGGCCGGTGACGCTGGCCGGCGCATCGAGGAAAATCGCGATGAGGTCGCTCGTCAAGTCCAACCCGTTCAGCAATGACGGAGGGTCGGCGGCGGCATTCGGGTTCACCGCAGCGTTGCTCAGCAGGTTGGGCACCGCGGAGAACGATTGCTGCACGGTGTTGCGGGCGCTTCCGGCGGCGGTGCCGGTGGCCTGGGCCACCGCATCGGACTGGCCGGCGCCGGAATTGCTGGTCGGGTCGGGTTGGGCGAACGGTGTCAGCCGGGTTGCCGATGCCGCCGTACCCGCGTAGCCGAACATGGCCGCGGTGTCTCGCGCCCACATCTCGCCGTACTCCGCCTCGGTCGCGGCGATCGCCGGCGTGTTCTGGCCGAGGATGTTGGTCGCGACGAGCGCCGCGAGTTGGGTGCGGTTGGCCGTGACCACCGGGGGCGGCACGGTCTCGGCGAACGCCGTCTCGTAGGCGAATGCCGCGGTCCTGGCCTGGTTGGCGGTTTCTTCGGCCTGGGCGCCCGCGGTCCGCATCCACTCCAGATAGGGCGTGATCGCCGCGACCATGGCGGCCGACGACGGGCCGACCCATGGACCGGAGGTCAGGGCCGTGATCTCGGCCTGATAGGAGGTCGCGGTGGTTTGCAGCGCGGCGGCCAATTCGTCCCAGGCCATCGCGGCGGCCAGCATCGGTCCCGACCCCGGACCTGCGTACATGCGCGCGGAGTTAACCTCCGGCGGTAGTACTGCGAAGTCCATGTCGTTCTCCTCCGATCGGTTACGTCAGCCGCGCGGGCGTCGACCGCACCGATGCGTGCCGTATGGGGATAGCCAACCCAGCAGCAAACAAATCGCATCCCCTCCCGTGCTGCCAGTGCCGCGAACGAGAACGACCGAATGAGACCGACCCCAGTGCTAGCGGGCCGGCCTCACACGTTGCAGGTGCCCCCACGTCAACGAATACAGCGAAATTGTTGTCGAGGGTTAACGATAGGTTACCTGCACATGACGGCCGAAACCCGCAAGGGTTAGGCGCGTATTGCGCAAATCACTCTCAGCCGGCTCTCAACGTGGCCGCGCGGGTCCCGCCCAGCGTTCGGCGGCCACCATTCGTAGGCCAGCACTCGGCAAAAGGCCTGTTCAGTGGCGCCGGGGCGCGCCCCAGCGGGTCTTGCGGCTCCGGTTCTGCTTGGATTTGTGGCGTCCCCGCGAGTGAGGTTCGTTGATGAAAATTGCGCTGGCCGCCTATGGCAGCCGTGGTGACGTCGAGCCCTGCGTGGCCGTCGCACGGGAGCTGCACCGCCGAGGCCACGAGGTCGTGATCGGGGTGCCGCCCGACAAGCTCGGCATGGCCGAGTCGGCGGGGCTTGCCGCCGTCGCGTACGGGCCCGACAGCCGCGAGCAGGTCAACATGGCGACCAATTTCGTCCGCAACGTCGGAAATCCGGTGAGCGCGTTGCCGCAACTCATCGAGCGCGTCACCACGGTGTGGACCGGCAAGACCCGGACGTTGACGTCGGTGGCGGCGGGTGCCGACCTGCTGGTGGCCGGGATGAACGAGCAGCGGCTCGCCGCCAATGTCGGGGAGCATTTCGGCATACCGCTGGCCGCGCTGCACTTCTTTCCCGCCGAGACCTTGGAGCTGGGCCGGCTGCAGTCAGAAGTCACCGGCGCGGCCGAAGCGGCCCAGCGTCGAGCGCTCGGTCTGCCCGGCAACCCGTCGACGCAACCGGCGCTCGAGATTCAGACCTACGACGAGCTGTGGGCGCCCGAATTGGCAAAGCAATGGGCCGGGCCCGGATATCGACGGCCCTTCGTCGGTTCGCTGACTCTCGGGCTGCCCGCCGATGCTGATGACGAGGCGTTGTCCTGGATAGCCGACGGGCCGCCGCCGATCTATTTCGGGTTCGGCAGCACGCCGGTCACCTCACCCGCCGAAACGGTCGCCGTGATCAGCGCGGCGTGCGCGCAGATCGGCGAGCGGGCGTTGATTTGCAGTGGCCCAAACGATTTCACCCACATCCCGCCCGCCGACCACGTGAAGATCGTGGAGGCGGTGAATCACGCCGCCGTCTTTCCGGTGTGCCGTGCGATCGTGCACCACGGCGGCGCCGGCACCACCGCCGCCGGCATGCGGGCGGGGGTGCCCATGTTGATTCTCTGGCTCTGGCTCGATCAGCCGATCTGGGCGGACGCCGTCAGCAGGCTGGAAGTCGGCGTGGGGCGGGCGTTCTCGGCCTCCACCCTGGACTCGTTGGTCGCCGACCTGCGCTCGGTGCGTTCGGCGCACTACCTCAGCCGAGCCAAGGAGATGGCCACCCACATGACCACGCCCGACCAGAGCGTCGCCGCGGCGGCCGACCTTCTCGAAGGCGCGGCCCAGCGCGCGTAACCGGGCCGACGCCGCGCCAGCGGTGGTGCAAAGGCCGCCGGTCGTGTAAAAGGTTCTGGTGCAGGATCCGCCGAATAGGTCATTCGACCCGTCGATGCTGCGCGAGGCGATGATCAGGCGGCTGTATCGGCGATTGTCGGCCGAGGGCCACATCCGGGTGCCGGCGGTGCCGGGCCTGATCGATGAATACGTCCAGTTGTGCAACAACGTCTGCGCCACCCTAGGCGTCTGGTGCCCCCCCGAACAATCCGCGCAGTTGCGGACCGCGCTGCAAGCCGAGTTGGCGAAGGCCTTCAAGGCCTCCCCCCGTTCCGAGGTCCTGATCTCGTATCAGGCCCCGTTCGGGACGGGCGTGAATTTTCGGGTCCAAGCCGAATGGCGCACGGTCGAGGCCGATTACGACCAGTGGATGGCGGTCCGCCCGCCGCCGCTGTTCGGCACCGAACCGGATGCGCGCGTGCTCGCGCTGGCGGCGGAGGCGGCCGACCCTTCGGGCTATCGGGTGCTGGACGTCGGCGCCGGAACCGGACGCAACGCGCTGGCCCTGGCCCGGCGCGGACACCCGGTCGACGCGGTCGAGATGACAGCGAAGTTCGCCGAGGTGATCGTCGCCGAAGCCGCCGGCGAATCGTTGGGCGTGAACGTCATTCAAAGCGACGTGTTCACGGCGATGGAGGGCGTGCGCGATCGCTACCAGCTGATGGTGGTCTCGGAGGTGGTGTCCGACTTCCGCACGCCGCACGAGTTGCGCGGCATGTTCGAACTGGCCACCGAGTGCCTGGCCCGAGGTGGGCGCTTGGTGTTCAACACGTTCCTGGCCCGCGACGGCTACGTGCCCGACGACGTTGCGGTGCAACTCAGTCAGCAGTGCAACAGCATGATCTTCACCCGCGACGAGGTGACCGCCGCGGCCGCCGGCCTGCCTCTCGAGCCGATCGCCGACGACTCGGCGTACGAATACGAGAAGGCCCAGTTACCGCCGGATGCCTGGCCGCCCACCGGCTGGTTCGAGGGATGGGCCGGCGGCCTCGACGTGTTCGACGTCCAGCGCGACGACTCCCCAATCGAGTTGCGCTGGCTGGTGTTTCAGAAGACCGGCTGACCGCGGCGACTACCCGGTCAGATCGCGGGTCGCCGGGCCTTCGAGCAAGGTGCCGTCGGGTGCGAACCGCGAGCCGTGCAGCGGACACTCCCACGCGTTGTCGGCGTCGTTCCAGTTCACGATCCCACCCAGGTGCGGGCACACCGGCGAGACACGGTGCTCGGTCCCGTCGACGCGGCAGCGGGCCTCCAGGTGCCACGGTGGGCCGCTCACCACGCCGCCTTCGCCGTCGACGGGGCTGCGGCGGTGAGTCCGAATCGCCGGGGTGATCCAGCCCTTCGTCAGGTTGAAACCGACCTCGAGGTTGGCTTGCAGGGCCGTCGCCAGCCCCGTCAGCTCGTGCGGACTCCAGCTGGCGAACGCGCGGGCCCAGTCCATCCGGCCGCCCAGGATCCGGCTGGACAGCGCCAACGCCGCGGCGGGGCCGTTGGTCATCCCCCACTTGTTGAAACCCGTTGCGACAAAAATGCTTTCAGTGTTCGGCAGGATGGGGCCCACGTACGGCAGATGGTCGATGGGCGTGTAGTCCTGCGCCGACCAGAAGTGGGTCTGCTCGGCGCCCGGATAGTGCTTGCGCGTCCACGCCGACAGCTCGTCCAGCGCCTCGGACGGGCTCTTCTCGCGGCCCACGGTGTGGCCGGCCCCGCCCACGATCAGCCGTTCGCCGTCCGCGACCGGCGCATAGCGCACCGACCGCGTCGGCGAGTCGGTGGAGATCATCATCGGCCGGGTGATGTTGCCCGGCACCTTGAAGGCCAAGCAGTAGGACCGGCTCGGCTTCACCCGCGCGAAATACCCGCCGCGATCCAGGATCGGGATCCCCGTGGCGAGTACCAGTTGTCGCGCATGCAGTTCGACGTCGCGCTGCGCGGCGTCGTTGACATGCACGCGCACCTCCTTGCCGCGCCAGGACACCCGCCGCACCCGGGTGTGCTCGACCAGCCGTCCGCCGCGACTCAGCAGCTCGACGGCCAGCGAGTCGAGGAAGGACATCGGGTCGAACTGCGCCTGATCGGCCAGCCGCACCCCGCCGTGATAAGCGAACGGCACCTCGGCGTCGTCGTCCCACACCACCGGCAAACCGACCGCCTGACACGCCGCGAGTTCGGCGCGCGCCGACGGGACGCCGCGCACGGACTGGGCGTAGGTGTAGGCATCCTCGCGCTGCACGGCCACGCCCTGCGCCTCGCAGTGGCCCAGCACCCACTCCTGGCCTTCGCGGTTGCCGTCGACGTAGGCGCGCGCGACGTCCCGGCCGTGGCGGGGCAGCACCTTGGAAAGCTGACTGCCCTGCAGCAGGCTGATTTTGGCGGTGGTGTTCCCGGTCGCGCACGCCCCCACCGTGCGCGCTTCCAGTACCAGCACATCCTTGCCCGCACGGGCCAGCAGCAGCGCCGTCATCAGGCCGGTGATGCCGGCGCCCACGACGATGACATCGGCGGACGCGGAGCCTTGATCAAGCCCGCTTGGCGCCCAAGGCTGTTCGGTGCGTTCGGTCATCCACAAAGAAGTCACGGCTGAGCTGATACCCCGGCCCGGCCCGGGGAAACGCCGCGACCAGTTCACGCTCGCTTCAGCCGGGCTTTTGCCTCCTGCACGGCGTCCGCGGCGGTGCGGGCGGCCTTGGTTGCCTCCTCGTAGCCCTTTTCGGCGGCGCTGAGCTCCCGCTCGGCCGCCCGCAGCGCCCGGGCCGCATCGTCACGGCGCTGTCGGGCGGCATCCCGCTGGCCCTGTCGCTCGGCCACCAGGTCGTCCGCCTCGGCTTCGGCGCTTTCGGCGCCGGCAACGGCCGCGCTCAGTTTCTCGCGCCGTCGGCTCTGTGCCATGTCCTCCGCCGACCGCTTCGAGGGCCGCTCCCGCGCCGGGGCGCTGGGAGTGTCCACCGATTCCGGCACCGCGTCGCCGTCGCCGAAGGCGCCGAAACCCGACCACTGCTCGGGCCGGGTCAACCTGCCCAGCCGCGCGCGGATCTGCGGGTCGGCGATCGCGGCCTGCAGCGTGCTGGTCAGGTCCTCGCGCACGCTCGCCGACGGTTGCGTCAGGTCGGCCGCCCGCAGCGCCTTGCGGGTGAGTTCGTCGATGAGTTCGTGTTGCTCGCCCGACAGTTCCCGGATGCGCGCGCCGTCCATCGCCGCGTGCGCGGTGCGCAACCGCTCCCCGAGGTCCGCCAGCCGCTGTCGGGTGTCGGCGTGCCGGAGGGCCAACCGGTTGACGATCCACGCCGCCGTCGTCGGTTTGTTGGTGGCGGAAATCCGTTTCGCGGCCGCGGTATCGCCGCGCTGCTTGGCCGCGGCGGCCAATCTGGCGCGCTCCGCGGTGAACTCCTTCGGTGGCACCTCGTAGAGGCTGTCGAGTTCCTCATCGGCCATGCAGCCATGATCTCTCGCTGACCGCCGGCGGTGCTTCGGAGTGACCAAGCCCAACCGCGCGACGGTTTAAAAACCGCACGTCGCGGGATACTTCATCTACAACATCGACATCGCCGGGCAGAAGTTCGCGGCCTGCGAGCACACAGAAGGCAGGGTTTCGGCAGCTTCTATGACGTCCAAGTTCAGCGATCAGTTCGTCGGCCCGATCCTCCGGATGAGCCGCCCTCGTCAGCTCTTGCTCGCGGTGTGCGCCATCGTCGCCGTGGTGGGTGCGATCTACGTGGCATCGACCTCGCACTGCTCAGGCCGCGTCTGCAGTCAACCCAGTGCACCCACCAAAACCGCTGAGCCGGCCCAAATAACGATCACTCCGGGTCCCAACGCCCATGATGTCGACCCCGTCGCCCCGGTCATGGTCAAAGCCGAGAACGGGACCCTGACAAGCGTCGACATGGTCAACGAGAGCGGCAAACCGATCGAGGGTGTCATGACCCCGGACAACACCGTGTGGAAGCCCACGGTCCCGCTGGGCTACGGGCGCACCTACACGCTGACGGTCACCAGCAACGGTGTCAGTGGTGTTGCGGCCAAGCAGGTTTCGTCGTTCTCCACGCTCAAGCCGTCCAATCAGACCAAGGTGTCGTTCACCACCACGTCGGAAGCTTCGTTGCGCGACGGCGGCACCTATGGAGTCGGAACGGTGATCGTGGCGCACTTCGACGAGAAGATCGCCGACCGTGCCACGGCCGAGCGGCAGCTGTCGGTGACCACCGACCCGAAAGTCGAGGGCTCCTGGTATTGGGTCGACGATCAGAACGCGCACTGGCGGCCCGAACGCTACTACGCGCCGGGCACGAACGTCACCGCCGAGGCGAAGATCTACGGAATCGCCTTGGGCGACGGCCTGTTCGGGCAGGACGACACCAAGGTGTCCTTCCGTGTCGGGGATGCGCACGTCTCGATCGCCGACGACGCCACCCATCAGGTCAGCGTCTTCAGCAACGGAATCTTGCAGCGCACGATGCCCACAAGCATGGGGATGGGCGGCACCGAAGACGTCGGCGGCAAAACCATCTCGCTGTGGACCCCGTCCGGCGTCTATACCGTCCTGGACAAGGGCAATCCCGTCATCATGGACTCCTCGACCTTCGGCCTGCCCAAGAATTCGAGGCTCGGCTACCGCGAGACCATCAACTGGGCGACCAAGATCAGCTCGGACGGCATCTATCTGCACGAGCTCGACGCGACGGTCTGGGCGCAGGGGCACCGCGACACGTCGCACGGCTGCCTGAACCTCAATGCCGACAACGCGAAATGGTTCTTCGACTTCTCGGTGCCCGGCGACGTGGTCGAGGTCCGCAACAGCGGCGGGCCCCCGCTGACGCTGGCGCAGAACGGCGACTGGACGCTCAGCTGGGACGACTGGCGCAAAGGCAGCGCACTGAAGCCGACCTAACCGTGATCCAACTCATTCGTCACCCGCAGTTGTGCCCCACTTCACAATAAAGTCTTGACTCGTTCCAATTAAGTGCGTCATATTGGTGGCGTGTCATCGACGGCCGATTACGCCAGCAGGTTGCGGATGGCCGATCTACGGGTGACCCGGCCCAGGGTCGCCGTGCTGGAAGTCGTCGACGCCAATCCGCACGCCGACACCGAGACGATCTTCTCGGCGGTTCGCGTCGGCCTGCCCGATGTCTCGCGCCAAGCCGTCTACGACGTGCTCAACGCGCTGACCACCGTCGGTCTGGTGCGGCGCATCCAGCCGTTGGGCATGGTCGCCCGCTATGAATCTCGCGTCGGCGACAACCATCACCACGTCGTCTGCCGGTCCTGCGGGATCATCGCCGACATCGACTGCGCCGTCGGCGACGCGCCCTGCCTCACCCCCTCGGACGACGGCAACGTTCTTGATGGCTTCGTCCTCGACGAGGCCGAAGTCATCTACTGGGGCCTGTGTGCCGATTGCTCGACGACAGGTTCCTAGATCACAGCCGTGATCGCAGCCCGATTCACCCACCCTCGAAAGGAATGCTGTGTCATCTGATACATCCGCTAGCCGTCCACCCCAACCCGGTACCGGGACGGCGAGCACAAGCGAAAGCGAAAACCCAGCAATCCCTTCACCGCAGCCGAAGTCGAATGCTCCACTGACCAACCAGGACTGGTGGCCCAACCAGGTCGACGTGTCCAGGCTGCACCCGCATGTCGCCCAGTCCAATCCGCTCGGTGAGGACTTCGACTACGCCGAGGAGTTCGCCAAGCTCGACGTCGACGCGCTCAAGGCCGACATGGTCACGCTACTGACGACCTCGCAGGACTGGTGGCCCGCCGACTACGGCCACTACGGCGGCCTGTTCATCCGGATGAGCTGGCACGCCGCCGGCACCTACCGCATCTATGACGGCCGCGGTGGTGGCGGCCAGGGCATGCAGCGCTTCGCCCCGCTCAACAGCTGGCCCGACAACGCCAGCCTGGACAAGGCGCGCCGGCTGCTGTGGCCGCTGAAGAAGAAATACGGCAACAAGATCTCTTGGGCGGACCTGTTGCTCTTCGCCGGAAACACGGCCCTGGAGTCGATGGGATTCAAGACGTTCGGCTTCGCCTTCGGCCGCGAAGACGTCTGGGAGCCCGAGGAAATCCTGTTCGGTGAAGAAGAGGAATGGTTGGGCACCGACAAGCGCTACTCAGGCGAACGCAATCTCGCGCAGCCCTACGGCGCCACCACCATGGGCCTGATCTACGTGAATCCCGAAGGCCCCGAAGGCAAGCCGGACCCGATTGCCGCAGCGATCGACATCCGCGAGACCTTCGGCCGGATGGCGATGAACGACGAGGAGACCGCCGCGCTGATCGTCGGCGGCCACAGCTTCGGCAAGACCCACGGCGCCGGTGACGCCGACCTGGTCGGCCCCGAGCCGGAGGCCGCCCCGATCGAACAGCAGGGCCTCGGCTGGAAGAGCTCCTACGGGAGCGGCGTCGGCAAGGACGCCATCACCAGCGGCCTGGAGGTCGTCTGGACGCCGACGCCGACCAAGTGGGACAACTCCTTCCTGGAAACGCTGTACGGCTACGAGTGGGAGCTGACCAAGAGCCCCGCCGGGGCCTGGCAGTTCACCGCCAAGGACGGCGCCGGCGCGGGAACCATTCCCGATCCGTTCGGTGGGCCGGGGCGCGCCCCGACGATGCTGGTCACCGACATCTCGTTGCGGGAAAGCCCGATCTACCGCGACATCACCCGGCGCTGGCTCGACCACCCCGAGGAGCTTGCCGATGCCTTCGCCAAGGCGTGGTACAAGCTGCTGCACCGCGACATGGGACCGGTCACCCGCTTCCTGGGACCGTGGATCCCCGAGCCGCAGCTGTGGCAGGACCCGGTTCCGGCTGTCGATCACGAGCTCGTCGACGACAAGGACGTCGCGGACCTGAAGAGCAAGGTGCTCGCATCCGGTCTTTCCGTCCCCCAGCTGGTCAAGACTGCCTGGTCGGCCGCGATCAGCTACCGCAACACCGACAAGCGCGGTGGACCCAACGGCGGGCGGCTTCGCCTCGAGCCGCAGCGGAGCTGGGAGGTCAACGAGCCCTCCGAACTGGACAAGGTGTTGCCTGTGCTGGAGCAGATCCAGCAGGACTTCAACGCCTCGGCCTCCGGCGGCAAGAAGATCTCGATCGCGGACCTGATCGTGCTGGCCGGGTCCGCCGCGGTGGAAAAGGCGGCCAAGGACGCCGGTTACGAGATCTCGGTGCACTTCGCTCCGGGGCGCACCGACGCCTCGCAGGAGACCACCGACGTGGAGTCCGCCGCCGTGCTCGAACCGCGGGCCGACGGGTTCCGCAATTACGCGCGGCCGGGCGAGAAGGCCCCGCTCGAGCAGCTTCTGCTGGACCGCGCGTATCTACTCGGTGTGACGGGCCCGGAGCTCACGGTGCTCGTCGGCGGACTGCGTGCGCTGGGCGCCAACCACGGCGGCAGCAAGCACGGCGTGTTCACCGACCGGCCGGGCGCATTGACGAACGACTTCTTCGTCAACCTGCTCGACATGAACACCGAGTGGAAGGCGTCGGAGACCGCGGAGAACGTCTACGAAGGGCACGACCGGGCCTCCGGCGCGCTCAAGTGGACCGCGACCCCCAATGACCTTGTCTTCGGCTCGAACTCGGTGCTGCGCGCACTGGCCGAGGTCTACGCCCAGGACGACGCCCACGGCAAGTTCGTGGAGGACTTCGTCGCGGCGTGGGTCAAGGTCATGAACAACGACCGATTCGACCTCAAGTAAGAACGGGTCTTGATCGAAAGCGGCACCCCGCGAGTCATGCGCTCGCGGGGTGCCGTTCTTTCACGGCTCCGCTCTTTGCCTCGACGATGCGCCGATCTCGCGACACGTAAACCGCGCACACGACACGTCCGCAATCGGTCGCCCTGGTTGATGTCTCGTGTAGCGGAGAGGGACGGCAAGCTCAGCGATCGAGATCCCACTGCCCGAAGTCGGCGGCGAGGACGTCGTCGACATCGACATTGATGCCGCCCAGTAGCGGCCCCGGATTCCCCGGACTGTTGACGACCGTTTGGTAGAGGACCGCGGCGGGTTCACGATCGCCGTTCGACCAGGACCTCGTCTGCCACACCCATTGGTGTCCGGCGCTGGTGGACGGACCTACGACGCCGTCCCTGATCGCCCATCCACACACCTGGGCGTCTCCATAGATGCCGGTACGGCCGACGCCCAACACCGAGTTGATCCCTCGAAACCATTGGACCGCAGCGGTATTCCAAGCATTGGCGTCGATGGCGTCGTCGACGCTGAAGAAGATCGGCGCCGAGTTGGGGCCGCCCGCCGCGGAGTGCAGCTGCATGGCCGTGTGGGCGTCGGCGACGCCGCCGTCAAAGCCTCGGGTGAAATCCGACGGGTCGGGCCAGCCGGGCTTGCCGTACTGGAAGTTGCTGACGATATGCAGCCCCGCCGCGCGCAGCGCGTCGGCGTACTCCCGGGTCAGCGGTTTCGCCTCGAAGTTGGCGCCCGGCCGCGACTGCGACACGTAATTCACCACGCCGTCGTAGCCGGCCGACTTGATCTCGTCGGGCGCGATCCGCCGCTCGGCGAAATCGATCAGCCGCATGCCGGCCGCCGACGCCTTCGGGGCCTCGGCGCCCGCGCCCAGGCTCAGCAGCGCCGGCGCCATGACATAGGCGCCGGCATATTTGAAAAGGTCGCGCCTCGAAGGCGACCGCCGATCGCCGCGTACACCCGGTTCGGCCGAATCCCGCACCGCGCGATGGTAACAAAAGCACGCGCCTTCTCTCGGCCGATCTTCGCCGGTCAGCACGGGTCGACTCCGCGGGCCGCGCGGCCGGAACCGACCGGTCGGAAAGATGACGGATACCGACCAGTGGCATGATCTTTGCGTGTCGGACATCCAGGGGCCCGCCGGCGCGCGGGACGGCGGATCTCCGGCTCGTTGCGCTCGATTAGGTGATCGAACTATAGTCTGGACACATGTCCAGTTTGCTGTCACGGGGTTCGGGAGCCCGTTGACCGCGATGGATTCGGCGCCATTCCGCGGTCATTTTCCAGCAAAGAAGAGTTGAGTATGCGAATTGCCCTGCTGTCCTACCGTAGTAAGACCCATTGCGGCGGACAGGGCGTCTACGTGCGCCATCTCAGCCACGGCCTGGTGGAACTCGGTCACGACGTCGAGGTGTTTTCCGGACAGCCGTATCCCGACCTGCTCGATCCGCGGGTCCGGCTCACCGAGGTGCCCAGCCTTGATCTGTATCGCGAACCCGACCCGTTCCGGGTGCCGCGGCCGAGCGAGATCCGCGACTCGATCGACCTCTTGGAATTGCTCACCACATGGACGGCGGGCTTCCCCGAACCGCGAACGTTCACGATGCGGGCCGCGCGGTTACTTGCCCAGCGGACAGCCGATTTCGACGTCGTCCACGACAACCAGAGCCTGGGCACCGGACTGCTCAGCATCGCCGAGGCGGGACTTCCCGTGGTGGCCACCGTGCACCACCCGATCACCCGCGATCGCGTGCTGGACCTGGCCGCCGCGCGATGGTGGCGAAAGCCGTTGGTGCGCCGCTGGTATGGGTTCTTGGACATGCAGCAAGAGGTCGCCCGGCACATCCCCGACCTGTTGACCGTCTCGTCGTCGTCGGCCTCGGACATCATCGCGGACTTCGGCGTGGCGCCGGAGCAACTTCACGTCGTGCCGCTGGGGGTAAACACCGAGCTGTTCAAACCGGGTTCCGGCCCCCGCGAGCCAGGCCGCATCATCGCGATCGCCAGCGCCGACACCCCGCTCAAGGGGGTGCGCACCCTGCTGCAGGCGGTCGCCCGGCTGCGCACCGTTCGTGATCTCGAGTTGCGGTTGGTCGCCAAGGTGGAGCCCAACGGCCCGACCCACAAGCTCATCGCCGAACTCGGGATCTCCGACATCGTGCACATCACCAGCGGGCTGTCCGACGCCGAGTTGGCCGCCCTGTTCGCATCCGCGGAGGTAGCCTGCATCCCCTCGCTCTACGAAGGGTTTTCGCTGCCAGCGGTGGAGGCCATGGCCAGCGGCACCCCGATCGTCGCGAGCCGGGTCGGCGCGCTGCCGGAAGTCCTTGGGACGGACGGCGCTTGCGCCGAGCTGGTACCGCCGGCCGACGTGGACGCGCTGACTCGCGCGCTCGGTGCACTCCTGGACTCCCCGGAAAAGCGGCGCAGCCTCGGCACGGCGGGCCGCAGCCGCGCCGTCACCGTCTTCAGCTGGGAAGCGGTGGCTGCTCAAACCGTTCGGGTCTACGAGCGGGCGATCGCACGCAACGCGCAGAGCGGAGCGCCATGCTGACCGTCGATTTCGACCGGCTCGGCGTCGGGCCGTCGACCAAGGTGATCGACGTGGGATGCGGAGCCGGCCGGCACGCGTTCGAAGCGTTTCGGCGTGGCGCAGACGTCGTCGCCTTCGACCGCGACGAAGCCGAATTGCGTTCGGTGGACACCGTTCTGCGCGCGATGGCCGAAGCCGGCGAGGCGCCCGCCGGCGCGTCGGCAAAGGTGATCGTCGGTGACGCACTCAAGCTGCCCTACGCCGACCAGACGTTCGACTGCGTCATCGCGTCGGAGATCCTGGAGCACATCCCCCACGACGACGCGGCGATCGCCGAGCTGATCAGGGTGCTCAAAGTCGGTGGCACGCTGGCGGTCAGCGTGCCGCGATGGCTGCCCGAGCAGGTGTGCTGGTGGCTGTCCGACGAGTACCACGCCAACGAGGGTGGCCACGTACGCATCTACCGGGCCAGCGAATTGCGCACCAAGATCCTGGGCGGCGGACTGGAACTGACCCACACCCATCACGCCCACGCACTGCACTCCCCCTTCTGGTGGCTCAAATGCGCTGTGGGCGTGGAGAACACCGATCATCCCGCGGTGACCACCTACCACAAGCTGCTGGTGTGGGACCTGATGCAGCGGCCGAAGATCACCCAGCTGGCGGAGTCGCTGCTCAATCCGCTGGTGGGCAAGAGCGTAGCGATGTACTTCGTCAAGCCGCAGGAGGCGAAAAGCCAAGCCACTGAAGGATATTCAGTTGCATCGGTCTAACTTGCCCGCCGTCCCGGGAGTCCTGACTCCCGAACAATGCCGACAGACCGCTCTTTCCATCGTCGCCGCACAGGAACCATCAGGGGCAATCCCCTGGTTCGAGGGCGGCCATACCGATCCGTGGGATCACATCGAGTGCGCGATGGCGCTCACCACCGCCGGGCTGCTGGAGCCGGCGCGCGCCGCCTTCGACTGGAGCCGCCGCACCCAGCGCCCCGATGGCTCGTGGCCCATCCAGTTCCGCGCCGGTGTCATCGAGGACGCCAACAGCGACAGCAACTTCTGTGCCTACATCGGCGCCGGCGTGTGGCACCACGTGCTGGTCACCGGCGACGAGACGTTCGCCGCCGAGATGTGGCCGGTGGTGCACAAAGCGATCGACTTCGTCATCGACATGCAATTCGGCTACGGCGAGATCGGTTGGGCGCGAAGCGAAGCCGGTGTGTTGCCGGAAGCCCTGCTGACCGGATGCTCGAGCATCTTTCATAGCATCCGCTGCGCCCTGGCCCTGGCCGCCTTGGTCGATGACCCGCAGCCGGAGTGGGAATTGGCGCTGGGCCGGTTGGGTCACGCCATCTCCGCGCACCCCGAGGCGTTCACCGAAAAGGACCGCTACTCGATGGACTGGTACTACCCGATCCTCGGCAGCGCCCTGCGCGGTCCGGCGGCGGACGCGCGCATCAAGCAGCGTTGGGACGCCTTCGTGGTGGACGGCCTGGGAATCCGGTGTGTCGGCGACCGTCCCTGGGTGACCGGGGCCGAAACCTGCGAGCTGGTGATGGCGCTAAACGCCATCGGGCAGCACGCGGATGCTCACCGGCAGTTCGCCGCGATGCAGCATCTGCGGGAAGGCGACGGATCTTATTGGACGGGACTGGTTTTCGCGGACGGCAAGCGGTGGCCCGAGGAGCGCACCACCTGGACCGGTGCGGCGATGATCCTGGCGGCAGACGCCCTGTCGAACACCACCGCCGGGGCGGGAATCTTCCGCGGCGATGAGCTGCCGGTGGGCCTGCAGACCGACTTCGATTGCGAATGCGTGGTCACCGGTCCGGGCCGGTGACCCGGCGCCTCGCTAGAGCTGCTCCCCCGGCTGGCCACTGACACGTTCGAGCAGCCGCAGCGATCCGGTGGCCGATACCTCCCGGAACTGTCCGGAATCGAGTGCGCGACAGTAGATGTAATAGGGCGGCCGCCCGCCGTCCTTCGGGTCGGGGAACACGTCGTGGATGACCAGCGCCCCACCAATGTCGACCCATTTGGCCCAGCCGTCGAAGTCCTGGTTCGCGGCGGCCTCGCTGTGTCCGCCGTCGATGAACAGGAACTGCAGCGGCGCGCGCCAGGCCCGCGCCACCAGCGGTGACTTGCCGACGATCGCGACGATGTGGTCGGCCAACTGGGCGGTATCGAGCGCACGACGAAACGTCGGCAGTGTGTCGAACAGGCCCGTGACCTCATCCACCATCGATGCGTCGTGGTACTCCCACCCGGCCTGGTGCTCCTCGGAACCGTGATGATGGTCGACCGTGTAGATCACGCCACCGGTCTGTTGCGCCGCCGCACCCAACAAAAGGGTGGACTTGCCGCAGTAGGTGCCGATCTCGACGCCGATGCCGGCGCCGAGATACCGCAGCGCGGCGTCGTACAGCGCGCGGCCCTCGTCGACCGGCATGAAGCCCTGCACCTGTTCGGCCAGCGCGAACAAGCGGTCGGGCGCATTCGCGTCGACGTGACTCATCAGCTGAACCTATCGTCTCGATCGACGCCGCCGACACCGTGGTCGTTGTTCGCGCTGAGCGATCATCCGCGATCCCTATACCGGCTGCCCAGCGGGCGCAGCCGGTTCGCTCTACCATCATCTGCGTGCGCGCGTTGCTTGTCTGCAGATTTGCTGGTGTTGGTGTTGCCGCGGTCATGACCGCGGCCGCCCTGATGTTGCCCGCCGCGGTGCTGCCGCCCGGGACGCCGGGGGCGGCGGCGCCGGCCGCGGCCGCGAACTGCCCACCCGTGCAGATCGTGTTCGCCCGCGGCCGTAACGAGTCCCCCGGTCCGGGTGTGCTGGGCAATGCGTTCATCAGCGATGTGCGCAGCAAGGTGAACAGGACCGTCGGCGTCTACGCCGTGCAGTATCCGGCCGACACCGAGGTCGCCCAGGGCGCCAACGACATGAGCCACCACGTCCAGGACATGGTCAACAACTGCCCCGACACCCGGCTGGTGCTGGGCGGCTACTCGCTGGGCGCTGCGGTCACCGATGTCGTGCTGGCGGCGCCCATCGGTGCGTTCGGTTTCGACAGCCCGCTGCCGCCGGGCGTCGATCAGCACGTCGCCGCCGTCGCTCTGTTCGGCAACGGAAGCCAGTGGGTGGGGCCGATCACCAACTTCAACCCGACCTACAACGACCGGACCATCGAGTTGTGCCACGGCGCCGATCCCATTTGCAACCCGGCCGACCCGAACACCTGGAAGGAAAACTGGCCGCAGCACCTCGCCAGCGCCTACATCGACGCGGGCATGGCCGATCAGGCCGCCGACTTCGTCGCCGGCAAGCTCTGACCGGCTTCACCCAACGCGGCCCCTGTCCGGTTATCTCGCGTAAGCGGGTACTACACTTCCAAGCGCGCGCGGAAGGGATCAGCCATTGTCGGATGACCAGATCGGCGACCTCAGATCCGCGCTGGCCCGGCTGGCGCGTCACTCCGGGCAGCTGATCGAGACCGATCATCCGATCGACCCGATCGGCGAGCTTGCCGGCGTCTATCGGCGCATCGGCGCGGGCGGCACCGTCGAACGACCGACCCGCATCGGACCGGCGATGATCTTCAACAACGTCACCGGGTTTCCCGGCTGGCGGGTACTGGTCGGACTGATGGCGAGCCGTAAGCGCGTCGGCATACTGCTCGAGTCGCCCGCGAACCGGCTCACCCAGCGGATGGCCGAAGCCTACGAGAACGCCTTGGGTCCGGCCGACTTCGGCGACGGTGATGCGCCCTGCCAGCAGGTCGTCCATCGCGCCGACGACCCGAGCTTCGATCTGCGCACACTGCTGCCCGCACCCACCAACACCGACCTGGACGCGGGGCCCTACTTCTGCCTCGGCCTGGTGCTGGGCAGCGACCCCGAACTGGGCACCGACGTCACCATTCACCGGTTGTGCGTGCAGAGCCGCGACGAGATGACGATCTTCTTCGCGCCCGGCCGGCACATCGACGCCTTCCGGCAGCGCGCCGAAGCCGACGGACGCAAGTTCGAGATCACCGTCAATATGGGGCTCGACCCGGCGATCCCGCTCGGCGCCACCTTCGAAGCGCCCACTACCCCGCTCGGCTACAACGAGCTGGCCATCGCGGGCGGTCTGCGCGGCAAACCGGTCGAACTCGTCAACGGCGTCACCGTCGAACAGAAGGCCATCGCGTCGGCCGAGGTGGTCATCGAGGGCTACATCATCCCCGGCCAACGCCAGGCCGAAGACCAGAACACCCACACCGGTCACGCCATGCCCGAATTCCCCGGCTACGACGGGCCGGCCAATCCCGCGTTGCCGGTGATCAAGGTGACGGCGGTGACCACCCGCGCCGACCCGATTCTGCAGACCCTCGTCGGCCCCGGGGAAGAGCACGTCAGCCTCGCCGGAATCCCCACCGAGGCAAGCATCTTCCATGCCCTGCACGCCGCCATGCCCGGCTTCGTGACCGATGTGTACTCGCACAGCGCCGGGGGCGGCAAGTTCCTGGCCATCCTCAAGTGCAACAAGACCAAGGCCTTCGACGACGGCCGCGCCCGGCAAGCCGCCTTGGTGGCGTTGGGCGTGTACTCGGAGTTGAAGAACGTCATCCTGGTCGATGGCGACGTCGACATCTTCGACAGTGAAGATGTGTTGTGGGCGATGCAAACCCGGATGCAGGGCAACCGCGACATCATCACCATCCCCGGCGTCGCCGGTCACGTTCTGGATCCCACCCAGCAGCCCGAGTACGACCCGACCCTGCCGGCCAAAGGCACCAGCTGCAAAACCATTTTCGACGCCACCGCACCGTTTCGCATGCGAGCCCAGTTCGAACGGGCGCACTTCCGCGACGTCGACCCCCGCCCCTACGCCCCCGATCTGGACTTGGAGTATCCGTGACGACCCGGCCGAACCAGCCCGACCGCGTCATCGTCGGCATCACCGGCGCCACCGGAATCATCTACGGTGTCCGCGCCCTCGATGTGCTGCGCAGCGTCGGCATCGAGACCCACCTCATCGTCACCCGCGCCGGACATCTGACCCGGGCGTACGAAACCGATTTGACCCGAGAGGAAATCGAGGCGCACGCCGACCACGTGTACAGCGTCACCGACGTCGGCGCCCCGATGGCGTCGGGGTCCTTCCTCACCCGTGGCATGCTGATCGCGCCCGCGTCGATGCGCAGCGTGGGCGAGATCGCCAACGGTGTGTCCAGCTCGCTGCTGTCCCGCGCGGCCGACGTCGTCCTCAAGGAGCGTCGCCGGCTGGTGCTCATGGTGCGTGAAGCGCCGCTCAACCTGATCCACCTGCGCAACATGGCGACCATCAGCGAAGCCGGCGGCACCATCTTCCCGCCGGTACCGGCCTTTTATTTCCGGCCCACCAGCATTGAAGACCTCGTCGACCACTCCGTCGGTCGCGCCCTCGACCAACTCGGCATCCATACCGACGTCTTTCCCCGCTGGGACGAGAACCTGCGCCGGGCCATCGTCCAAAGCGAAGCGCATGACGTCCCGACCGGTAACGCGTAACGCGTAACGCAGGTTGGTGGGATTGAGACGCTGCCCGGGATTTGTCACGTCAACGGTCGCGTTGACAGTCGCGTTAAACCTCAGGTCAGCTCGCCCGATGGCGTATTTTGGCATCGCAGAACCCGCACAACAGGACTCCGACGACTCCAGCCGTACGTCAGCAGAGCGATAACGCTCGGCGCCGCAACGAGCGGCGGAACGCGGACCGTCCAACGAGCGGTGGCAGACCGTCCTCAAGGGTGCGGCGGAGGTGTTCCGCCGCCAGGGATTCGCCCGGGCGCGGCTCGAAGACGTCGCCGTCGAGGTGGGCATCAACCGGGCCTCGCTGTATTACTACGTGGGCACCATTGAGGAGCTGCTGGTCGCGCTCATCGAGGCGCCCGCCTACGAGATGACCCGGCACTGCCGCGAAGCGCTCGAATCGGACGCGGCGCCCGAGGAGAAGTTGCGTCGCGCCCTGGGCTCCTACATCGAGGACTTGGCCACCCATCCCGAGCTCTTCGTGTTGCTCGGCGAAAGTCAGTACATTGCAACCATTCCCGAGGCGCAAGGCATCGTCACCAACGCCGACGACTACGGCAAGACGGTCGTGGCGATCATCGAAGAGGGCGTGACGGGCGGCGTCTTCCGCTCGGACCTGGACCCTCGGCTGGCGATGCTGGGCATTCTGGGCATGTACAACTGGATCCCCCGCTGGTATGTCCCCGGTGGGCGCAATTCGCTGACTGAGATCGGCGACGCCTTCGCCGCGATGGCGCACTCCGGCCTGCGCCCCTGAGCCGCCGCGCACTGCGATGCCACGGCGGCAGAACCTACGATCGAATGCAATCTGCAGTATTGGCACATCCGAGCTGCCAGCCGAGAGGAGACGCAATGCCGCGTCTGAAGCCGATCCCGCGGGGTGAAGTCAGCGACGAATTCACGCTGAAGATGTACGACTTCATGTTCGGCGATCGCGATCCGGTCGCCGAGCCGGGTGCGGTCGGTGGCACTCCCGGCAACTGGTGGACGGTAATGGCGCAATCCCCCGCCGCCCTGCGCCATGCGGTGGCCGGTTTCCGCCTCTACCGCGAAGAGGTCTCCATCCGGGCCGATCACCGCGAGTTGGGCCAGATCCGGGCAGGCTGGGTGATCGGCAGCCAGTTCGTCTTCTCTCAACATTGCAAGGCCTGCCGTTCGGCGGGGTTGTCCGAGGAGAAGATCGCGGCCATACCGGGGTGGCAGACCGCCGAATGTTTCGACCACGCCGAGCGGCTGTTGCTGGCGTATGCGGATTGCCTGGCGGGACAGCACGGCCGGGTGCCCGAGCGGCTGATGACCCAATTGCGCGAGGTCTTCACCGATACGGAGATTCTCGAATTCACCTACACCACGACCATGTACGTGATGCACGCAATCATGTCTCGGGCGCTGCGGCTGGAGTTCGACGACGTCGACGACCCGATCGTCGAGGTAGACGATCCGGCGGGGGGCGGTGTGCTCGATATCGGCGCCGCGACATCGGGGCGTGACTGACGTGATCGCGTTAAGCAGGTTCTCGACGGCGTTGAATGGACACGGCCTCTCCGCGCCGCGGCGGGCCCGCGTCGCCAAAAATCGGCCGTCCACGTAAACATCCCGCCGAAAATGATCGACTCCAATGCGAGCGCAAACGCGGCCCGCAGGTGACCATTGCCGCGGTTAGCGAAGGGAGCGTTGTCACCGCGTGCCAGTCGTTGGACATTGGCGGGTCGCGACCAATGGCTACTATGCACAGTAGTAGTTATTGGAGCGGCAAAACACCTCGACTAGACCTTGAGAGTTTCGGGGCTCCCCGGGGAGGATTAACGTTTGCTCCGAGACCAATTTTTTCAGGGCCCGGACGCGAACGGGTTCACGCCAATTGGGCGGCTAATTCAGGCGGGAGTGTTGCCGCTGGAGTACAGCTTGAAGTTGCGGACCATCGGAACCACCGGGTTGCCAGCTGCGGCGCGCTGACGGGCGCGGAACGAAGGGTGACGGCGCATTGCCTCATTGCGTTCGCGTTCGCGGCGTTGGGCGGCAGCCCATGCCGGATGGGACTGAAGGAATATAACCGTGCCTTCTTGTGTATTCGCCACGATCGTCACTCCTCTCAGCACCACCCGCAAAAGCTACAACAGTGTGGTTATCGGATCGTGATTCCAGAATGCCCGCCGAATCCTGAGACCAAACCACCTGTCAAGGTGAGAATTGGCCGTGAATTCGCGAACGTAATCCGTTGCCACTGCCCGCTGTCGTCCGTGCTGGTACGACCGCGATCAGAACGATAGCGACGGGCACCGACAGAATTCCCGTTTGAGCTTCCTGCGCGGTTGGCTGCTAGGGTCCCTTGCTTATGCCGGAGATCGATCGCCGCCGCATGATTCTGACAACCGGGATCGGTGTGCTGGCAGCCGTGCTGCCGGCCCCGAAAGCCTGGGCCAACCCGCCCCGACGGGACGAACCTGCCGGGCGGATACCGCCGCCCGCGGCGCCGAGCGGCCAAAGCGGGACGTACATCTTCTCGGACGAGTTCGACGGCCCGGCCGGTTCGGCCCCCGACCCGTCGAAGTGGGCGATCGCCAAGGCCCGCGAGACGATCAAGGACCCGACCTATTGGGAGCTGCCCGAGCACATCGGGCAGTACCGCGATGATCGCCGCAACGTGTTCGTCGACGGCAATTCCAACCTCGTCCTGCGCGCCGCGAAGGACGGTCCCACGTACTACAGCGGCAAGGTGCAGAGCAATTGGCGCGGCGGCGTCGGCCATACCTGGGAAGCCAGGATCAAACTCAACTGCCTGACCCCGGGCGCCTGGCCCGCCTATTGGCTCGGCAACGACGATCAGGGCGAGATCGACGTCATGGAGTGGTACGGCAACGGCAAATGGCCGTCGGCCACGACCGTGCACGCCAAGGCCAACGGCGGCGAGTGGAAGACGCACAACATCGCGGTGGACAGCGCCTGGCATACCTGGCGCACGCAGTGGGACGAGGCGGGCATCCGGTTCTGGAAGGACTACACCGACGGCGCTGCGCCCTACTTCGACGTGCCGGCGAGCTCGCTGCCGGACTGGCCGTTCAACGGGGCGGGCTACACGGTCTATCCGGTGTTCAACCTGGCGGTCGCCGGATCGGGTGGCGAAGACCCGAGCCCGGGCACCTACCCCGCCGACATGCTCGTCGACTGGATACGCGTCTGGTAGGCGGCGCGTCTCAGTGCGTCAGCAGCGCGACCGCAGTCGTGGGCCTGCCACCCGGATGGCGCAAATCCGATCGCAGCCACGCAAGCGGGCGCATCCATATCGGTAAGCGGCCGAACCGTTTCGCGGCCACCAGCAGCGATTCCGCTTGGAGGGGTCGCCAGCCGAGGTCTTCGAAGAAGGCCAGCCCGTTTTCAGGCGCGAACTTGAAAGGCGCGTTTTCCGAAATCCCGGCGACGTTCTTGTTGATTCGCTCTCTCAGGCCGGGGAAGGCGAAATCGATCATCCACCAGGCGACCTCGGGTCGCTTGATCGCACCCGAAAGGGCCGCGACGTCGGAGGCCTCCAGATACATCGACAGGCCCTCGGTCAGCACGAAGGCCTTCGTCGCGCCGTCGAGCGCCTCGTTGAAGAAGGCGTCCCGGGCCTGTGGGTCGGCGAGGTCGACCGCGATGCGGTTGAGCCGGCAGCGCGGGGCCTGATCGGCAAGCACGTGCGTCTTCTCGGCGAGCAGCTTGGGTAGATCGGCCTCGATCCAGGTGAGATCCGGTGGGAGGTCTAACCGATAGGGCCGGGTGTCCAGGCCGGCGGCCAGGTTCAGAACGCGGTCGCAGCCGTGCGCGAGTGCGTCGGCGATGGCGTCGTCGATGAGCTTGGTCCGCGCGACCAGCCACCAACCGCTGCGATCCGTCCACGGAACGTTGTCGACGATTGCGCGGCCCCGCTCACCGGCGAGGCGTTCCGCCAGGTGGTCGTTGAACAGCGCGTCGGGGCGGGCTGATTCGGTGGCCCGGTGCAGCGCCGTCCACCTGGCCGTATCGGAGACATGGGTAATGGTGTGCGCGGGACCAGACATACGTTGCGTTATAGCAGGACCGGCTGCGCCCTACTGACCAGCCCTGCCTCCGGCGAACCAGGCCTCGGTCACCATGCGGGTCGCAGGCGGTGGAAGGACGGCGTCCGGTGCGCCGAGCCGACCGACCTTGACGGTCCACGCCGGCGATGAGCGGTCGATGCACGATCCGGCGCCCTGGCTGGGCAGCCACAGCACGGCAAGGTCGCTGCCGCATCCGTAGACGCCGCTGTACCCGTCGGCTCGGCCACCCCACGCGCCGCCGTTGCGCAGCAGGCAACGGGTGCCGTCGTCGAGGGTGAGCGCGAACGGATCCGGGGTGGCGGTCGGATGCACGGGCGGGAGCTGACCGTCGAACATCACCCGGTGCATCTGCATGTCCCACGGATTGTCCACGCACAGAAGCGATCCCGGAGTCGACGGCCAGCAGGTGCCGGCCCCGGCCGCGCTCGGCGAACAGTAGTAGACGTTGTCGGCAACCGCTGACGGCGACGGTTCCGAGCAGGCGCTGGCCTGTCCGACGTTGCCCGGGCCGGATGCCACCTTGTAGCCGTTGATCGCTTCACCGCCGGGGCCGACGGCCATCACCGTGATCACCTGTGTGACCGGCGGATCGGCGACCCCGGGGCCGGCCGTCGAGATCGCCATCATCGCGGTCGGCACGGCGATCCAGACCAGCGCCATGCGGGGCACCATGTTCATCGAGCCAACCCTTCTGCCCGCCCCCTTTGTGCAGAGTAGAGCGTGGGTTGGATTCGTCGGGCCGGTTTGGGCGGTGACGGGTGATTGGGATCGGTAGCCGCGGGACGCGTCTGTACTTACCGCAACGACGCCGCCGCGGTGGTGGCGCCCCACGAAAGGAAGACAGCAAATGAACATCGTGCCGACCAGCATCCAAGAGCAGATCAACCGTGTCGATCGCCAACGAAGCCTGTACATCGGGATCAGCACCGGCCTGCTCGCGATGTGGAGCGTTTACCGGCTGATCTGGATGCTTTACCTCGGAATGACTTTCGGCTGGTTCTTCGGCGCGATGGCTTTCCAGGTGGTGCTGTGGGGCGTGATCGGGACCGCCGCCGCGGTGGCCTCCGTCGGATTCCTCACCCGCTACAACAAGGGATCTTGACTCGTCTGATGGCCGTCGGAGAAGTCCCGGACCTGGTTGGGGTCCGGGACTTTCCGTTGTGAGGCAACAGCTTCAGAGCTGAGCCCAGACCGACTTCGTCTTCAGGTAGATCTCGAGGCCCTCTTTACCGAACTCGTGCCCCCAGCCGGACTGCTTGTAGCCACCGAACGGCACATCGTGGTCGAAGACCAACTGGCAGTTGACCTGAACGCTGCCGGCCTGCAGTCGCCGCATGATGCGATGGGCCCGGCCCAGGTTCTCCGTCCAGGCGGTGGCCGCCAGGCCGTAGGTGGTGTCGTTGGCCAGGGCCACGGCCTCGTCCTCGTCGTCGAACGGCAGGATGGTGACCACCGGCCCGAAGATCTCCTGCTGGTACAGCCGCATGCTGGTGTCGACGTTGGTGAGCACCGTGGGGTGCACGAAGTACCCCTTGCGGTCCAGGCGATGGCCGCCGGTGACCACCTCGACGCCGTCCTTCTTGCCCTCGTCGATGAAGCCCATCACGCGGTTCAGTTGCTTCTCGCTGATCAGCGGGCCGCTGACGCAGCCCTCCTCGCTGGGCGCGCCCAGCTTGAACGAATTCGCCATCATGGCAATGCCTTCCACGACCCGGTCGTAGACGCCGCGCTGGGCGAAGATGCGCGACCCGCACACACAGCCCTGGCCGGAGTGCACGAAGATGCCCAGCGACGCCATCATGATGGCGTTGTCCAGGTTGGCGTCGTCGAAGATCAACACCGGCGACTTCCCGCCGAGTTCGAGCGTGACCTTCTTCAGGTTGTCGGCCGAGGCGCGCACGATCTCCTTGCCGACCTCGGTCGAGCCGGTGAAGGCGACCTTCTGGACGTCGGGGTGCGCGGTGATCGCGGCGCCCGCGGTGTGGCCGTAACCGGTCAGCAGGTTCACGACACCCTCGGGCACGCCGGCCTCGTGAATGAGCCTGTCCAACAGCAGCGCCGACAGCGGCGTCTCCTCGGCCGGCTTGACCAGCAGGCTGCCGCCCGCGGCCAGGGCCGGAGCAAGCTTCGCGCTGGCGTTGAAGATCGGGCCGTTCCACGGGAAGATCAGGCCCACCACGCTGTACGGCTCTTTGAGCGTGTAGGCGTGCATGTTGACGTAGTTGTCGGTGGCGATGCCGTCGGTCTTCACGTCGTATGCGACGCCGTTGATCTTCGAACACCAACCGGCGTAGTAGCGGAAGAACTCCGAACAGGTCGACATCTGCAGCTGGGCCTGCATCAGCGGCATGCCGGTGTTGAGCGAGTCGAGTTGGGCGAACTCTTCGGCGTGCGCGTCGATCAGCTCGCCGATCCGCCATAGGATCTTGGCCCGCTCACGGCCCGGAAGGTCCGCCCAGACGCCCGACTCGAAGGTCGCCTTCGCTGTCGCCGCCGCCTCGTTGACCGCTTCTTGTCCGCAGTCGGTGAATTCGGTGATCGTCTCCTCGGTCGCGGGATCGATGACCGAGATGACGTCACCCGTTCCGGGGCGCTTGCGAATGTCGTCCAATACCGCCTGCACCGTCATCTGATCCCTTTCGTATTGCCGGTCGTGGCGCCCCGGCGCCCAATGCGCTCAGTGCTGAGCACTTGCTTAGCATTGTGCACACGACTGGTCAAGCATCCGCACGCGGATCCGCTCAGGACAGTTCTTGGATGCGAACGAGGTTTCCCGCGGGATCGCGGACGGCGCAGTCGCGGAGCCCGTACGGCTGGTCGGTGGGCTCCTGGACGACGTCGACGTCGCCGGCCTGCAGCCGTTCGAAGGTGCCGTCGAGGTCCTTGGTGGCCAGCAGCAGCGTGGCGTAGCTGCCCTTGGCCATCAGCTCGGCGATGGTGCGACGCTCGTCATCGGTGATGCCCGGGTTGGCGGCGGGCGGATTCAAGACGATTGACGTGTCCGGCTGGTTCGGCGGACCGACCGTGATCCAGCGCATCGCGCCCCCGCCGACGTCGAGCCGGACCTCGAACCCGAGGACGTCGCGGTAGAAGGCGAGCGAAGCTTCCGGGTCCTGATGGGGAAGGAAGCTCGAGTGAATGGTGATGTCCATGCGGTCAGGCTAGGTGCGGCCCGACGGCGGACGCTTCTTGATTCCTGATCGGTCTCGTCACCTGTTTGGCCACGCAGGGCGGCATGCCCGCCAGCGCGCCGGCCGACCGGCGGCGGTACGCACTGGGTGGTACGCCGACCAGTTCGGTGAATCGGGTGCTGAAGGTGCCCAACGACGAGCACCCGACCGCGAAGCACACCTCGGTGACGCTCAGATCGCCGCGGCGCAGCAAGGCCATCGCACGCTCGATGCGTCGAGTCATCAAGTAGGAGTACGGCGATTCGCCGTAGGCGCGCCGGAATTCGCGGCTGAGGTGGCCGGCCGACATGTGCACCCCGCGGGCGAGCGCTTCGACGTCCAGCGGCTGCGTGTAGTCCCTGTCGATGCGGTCGCGCACGCGGCGCAACAGGACCAATGTGCGCAGGCGTTGCGCGGCCGCCTCGGAAGTGTTGGTCACCCGTGTGATGCTGCCACCCGGACCGTAAATCGCCTAGGAGCGCCCCGATCTCGGGCTGTTGCGCACGTCAGACCGTCGTGGCGCTGTGTCGCGCCAGCGGGTTCAACCCGCGATAGGGATCATGATCGCGCAGCCGGAGCAAGTCGGCCAGCATGTCTTCCAGCCGGTGGCGAGTCTCTTCTTTGACGATATTCACCCACTGATCGTTTCCGACACCCAGCGGTGTCGTCGTGTCGATCGGCGCGCCGAACCGCAGATACATCCGCTGCGGGCGCGGGATGAGCGTCGGTCCGATACCCCGCAGCAATGGCATCGCCATGTCCGGTCGGCCACCGAGTCGACGGCTCAGTGCCACACTGAATTTCGCGTATGCGCTGTCGCGTGTGGTCCAACTGCGATAGACGTCGTCGCCCCCGACCAGCCCGACCGGCACGATCGGGTAGCCATGCTCGACCGACAGGCGGGCGAAGCCGGAGCGCCCGTGCCAGCGCAGTGTGTACTCCTCGCCTTTGAATTTCGCGATCTCGCCTCCGCCGCCGGGAAACACCAGGATGGTTTCGTCGTGACGCATCAGTTCACGGGCATTCTCGGGCGCGCCGATCACACCGCCGAAGGCCGCCACCAGGTCGGCGGGCAATCCGCGGAGCCGACTGAAATTGCGATCGGCCAGCGGCCGTACCCGCGTTCCAATGCTGCGCCGCACCGCGTCTGGGATCATGAAGACCTCGGAACCGAACTGAGTGTGGTTGCCCACCAGCAAGAATCGCCCGTCGGGCGGTAGATTCACCAGGCCGTCGATGTAGGGTCGGGACAGGTTTACAACGGGGTGCAGCCTGTCGGTCACCGCATCAAGTACCCGGCGCAGCGACCGGACACGTTCGTTAGGTTCCATGATGGCGACGAGATCAGTTCCGTCACTCATGGTCGGCGAGTCCGTCCGGGCGCGAGAACACGACGGCGTTCGAGGGCATCCCGCGCCGCCACGGCGACGGCAGGACCTCCATCCGTATCCCCGGGCCCGCGGTGTGACCCAGGGTCTCGAGCGCCGATGTGCTGTATGCCCTCAATGCACTGATGAACCCGTCGTGCAGGCACGGTTGTATCCAGGACCACGGCAACAGCACGAGGTTCACCGGCAGCGTCAGCACCGGAAACAGTAACGTGGCCAACGGTGTTCGCCTCTTGAGGTCAATGACCAAGAACCGCTTCCCGACCCGCGTTGCTTCGGCGATGGCACGACAAGCGATTGCCGGTGGCAGGTGGTGAAACCCCATTGCGAACACCACCAAGTCGTAGCTGTAGTCCGCAGCGTCGATCGCCGTTGCGTCGATGATCTCGATGTGCGCCCGAGGATGCGCGCCAAGCTCACTCGCGCTGATGTTGGCCACCGAGGTGGAGTTCACATCGGAGGCGGTGACCGTCGCGGTGGGGTGCAACTCGAGAATCGTAGCGGACAATTTGCCGTGACCCGCGCCCAACTCCAAGACGCGGGGGTTAGGGATATCCGCCACGACGTCTAGGGCGATCCGCGCGTATTTCTCGTGCTGGTTGGTTAGGGTGCCGATGCGATCCAGCATCCCGATAACCTTCTGCTTGACCTCGTCGGCGACGTCGTCGCGATCGAGATACTCGGGCGCATCGGTTTCGAACCGACGATCCAGCCACGACGCATCGGGGCCACCCCGCGGCATCGTCGCAATGGCCGCCTGATCGGGCGTTTTGGCCGTACCCATCAGAACGTCTCCTTCTCGTCTTTTAGCGTGCTTCCACCACCGTAACAAACGAACCAGTTCGTCTGCTTATGATGTGTCTGTGAGGACCACCACTGAGCTGCGCGGCGAGATTCTCGCTGCCGCTCGCGCGGAATTCGCGCAATACGGATTGGCGGGAGCCCGGATCGACCGCATCGCCCGGGCCGCCAGCGCAAGCAAAGAACGCCTCTATGCGCATTTCGGCGACAAAGAAACCCTGTTTCGCGACGTGGTCGCCGCGGACGGCGCGGAGTTCTTCCGTGCCGTGGCGTTGCGCCCCGAAGCCGTACCCGAGTTCGTCGGTGACATCTTTGATCTCGCGCAGAACCGACCGGAGCACCTGCGGATGATCACCTGGGCGCGGCTGGAAGGCTTTCCTCTCGACAGGCCGGATTTCGACGGGGAATCTCCGCCCGATACGGCCATCGCGGCACTCGAACAGGCCAGACTAGATGGTCATATCGATCCGGCGTGGGACCCCAGCCAATTGTTGGTCCTGCTGTTCGGAATCGGACTCGCGTGGGCCCACTGGCCCGACCCCGACGCGGCGACCACGGACGCGGATGTCATCGCACGACGCCGCGCCGCCGCGGTGGAGGCGGCAGCGCGCCTTGTGAAGGGCCGAGCGTAATTCGGTCGGCCCACGCGCCGTGTCGCCCCTAGACGCCGACGAGTTCGGGATGAAACTTGGCCGCCATGCGGCGGATTCCGTCGCGCCAGTCGACCGACGTGCCGCCGATGAGTTCGTGCATCCGGTCGATGGTGGTGGGATTGCCGCGCAGCGCTTGGTCGCTCGCCTCGAAGATCGGCTCCCTGCCGACGAGCGAGCCGAGGTAATCGCACCACTCCTGCAGGCTGACCGTCTGGTCGCCGCACCAGTTGACCGTGGTCGCCGGGACCGACGCGACCTCGAGCAGCTTGGGGATGGTCGCGATGATGTCGTCCTCGTGAATGGGGTTGTAGCGGGCGGGTTCACCGGGTGGAACGGGAATCGGGATGCCGGCCAGCATCATCTCCATGTGGTAGAACGGCCACCCGCCGTTGTCGCCGTAGGGGACGTTGAGCCGGGCGATCGTGGTGGGCACGCCGACGACTCGCGCCACCGACCGGGCGACCACTTCCCCGGCGATCTTGGAGATGGAATAGGTGGGGAACAACGGCTTGTGGTTGTCGCCCAGGGCCGACCGCTCGCTGCGCGGGTCGTCGCCCGGCGGGTCGTACACGGCGGCCGACGAGCAGTGCAGGAAGGCCTTCGCGTTGCGGCAGTGGGCCATCAGCGGGCCGACCGACTCCGCGTTGGCCGCCAGGTCCTTATCCCAGCTTCCGCTCTTGGCCACCGCCAAGTTCAGGACATAGTCGAAATCCGTTGGCAGAGCACTGAAGTCGCCGGCCGCCAGATTCACTTTCTCGCAACGAATGCCGGCCTTCTCCAGGCCTTCTCGCGCGGCGGGGTCGGTGAAGCGGGCGATTCCCCAGACCTCGTTGTCGGCGGCGAGCGCCCGGGCGATGGGGGTGGCGAGTTGCCCGGTTGGGCCGGTGATCAGGATTTTTGAGCCGCGCATGCGCGCAATGGTAGCGAGGACCTCTCGGGCGTATCTAGATTCAGCGCATTACAAGCCGGGCTGGTCGTCGATGATGCCCAGCCAGATCTGGGCGACGTCGATGGCGACCTTCTCGCTGATGAAGGCGTGCTGTGTTCCGGTGTAGATGTCCCGGAAGGCACGCTCGAGCCGGCTGCCCTCGCGGATCGAGCTGGTCCCGGCGACCAGGTGGGCCCATTCGGCGCAGCTGCGGGCCGTGTCGGTGGCGTAGACGGCGGCCACCCGCATGTCGGCGCGCAGCGCCGGTGTCAGGTCCTGTCCCGATGCCACCGCCCCCTCGGCGGTGGTGAACGCGTCGAGCACCAGCAGGCGCGCGGCACGCCAGGCCGCGCGGTGATGCGCCAGGTCCTTCTGGAAGGTGGGGCGGCTGGCCAGTGCCGCCATGTCGCTCATCCGGAACTTCGTGGCGGCCAACTCCTGGACGTCGTCGAGCATGCTCTTGGCCACGCCCAGCGCCCACGAGGCGTGCCCGGCGGCGGTCACGGGCATCAGCCCCATCCGGGTGGCCGGCGAGGCCCCCCGGTAGGGCTGCCGCACGAACAGTTCGAACGTGCGGCTCTCGGGTACGAACACCTGCTGCGCGCTGTAGTCGTAGGAGCCGGTCCCCTTCAGCCCTTGCACGAACCAGCCGTCGTTGAAACTGATCTCCTCCCGCGGAATCACCGCGACCCGCATCTCGGGGAAACCCTCACTGATCCAGCGCATCTCGCCGTCGTCCATCGGGAAGAAGCCGGCCGCAACGTATTGCGCGTGACCGGTGCCCGAGCCGAAGTTCCAGGCGCCGGTGACCCGGTAGCCGCCGTCGACGGCGGCGCCTTGGCCGTTGGGAAAGAACTGGCCTCCCAGGGTGACCCGGTTGTCGTGCGCGGTAAACACTTCGGCGAAGCCCTCGTCGGGCAGGTAGGCCGACGCGGCGAAGGACGACGGCAGATTGGCGATCCCCACCCAGCCGAATGACCCATCCTGCCAAGCCATTTCGATCCACGTTTCGATCATCTCGGTGAACGACGGCTCGACTCCCCCGGCCACGACCGGGTTGAACGCCGACATCAGCCCGCTGGCCCACATCGCGTCGACGATCGCCGGGGTGAGGGTGCGCGCCCGCTCGGATTCGGCGGCTTCGGCGCGCACCAGGTCCCGCATACCGCGGGCCAGCGCGATCACCCGGTCTTCGGTGTCGGCGATCGAGGTCATGAGGGTGACCGTATCAACCACAGATGGCTTCCCGAACGAAAATCAGTCGGTCGCGCCGGGTCGTTTACGGTGTGGGTTGTGCGCTGGATCGTCGACGGCATGAACGTGATCGGCAGTCGTCCCGATGGCTGGTGGAAAGACCGCACCGGTGCCATGGTCACATTGGTGGAAAGCCTGGATCGATGGGCGTCGGGTCGAGGAGAAACGGTGACAGTGGTTTTTGAACGACCGCCGTCGAAGGCCATCACGTCATCGGTGGTCGAGATCGCGCACGCCCCCCGCGCGGCCGCGAATTCGGCCGACGACGAGATCGTCCGGCTGGTCGCCACCGACGCTGCGCCACACGACATTCGCGTCGTGACGTCCGACCGGGCGTTGAGCGAGCGAGTGCGAAGCCTCGGCGCATCGGTCCGCCGGGCGGAGGGCTTCCGCGACCTCATCGATCCGCGGGACCCATGACCACCGGCGCCCCGAGTCCCGCGGCCAACCGGGTCTGCACGCTCGCGCACATCGACATCCCGATCATCCAGGCGCCGATGACCTACATCGCCGGCGCCCAGCTGGCCGCCGCGGTGTCCAACGCCGGTGCCCTTGGCATCATCGAGACCACCTCGGACCAGGGTCGGGCCGACCTGCGACGGGTGCGCGAGCTGACCGACGGTGCCGTCGGCGCGAACATCGCGTTGCTGTTCAACCGCGACCCGGCGATGCTGGATCTGCTCGTTGCCAACGGCATTCGGTTCGTCACCACCTCGGCCGGCAGCCCGTCGGTGTTCACCGAGCGCCTGCACGACGCGGGCATCACCGTGTTCCACGTGGTGGGCACGCTGGCGGCGGCCAAGAAGGCCGTCGATGCCGGAGTCGACGGGCTGGTGGTCGAGGGCGTCGAAGGAGGCGGATTCAAGAACCGGTTCGGCGCGTCGACCATGGTGCTGCTGCCGCTGGTCGCGGCGCACGTCGATGTCCCGATCGTGGCGGCCGGCGGGATCTGCGACGCGCGGTCCATGGCGGCCGCGTTTGTCCTCGGCGCCGAAGCGGTGCAGATGGGCACCCGGCTGCTGGCCTCCGCGGACTCGCCGGTGCACGGCAACCTCAAGCAGGCGGTCGTCGACGCCGACGAGACGGGCACGGTGATGCTCCCCCTGGACGGCACGCGAATGATGCGCGTCATCCGCACCCCGGCCGCCGAGCGGCTCGACGCCGCGACATCGGCCGAAGCGGGCGCCGCTGCGCTACAGCGCGTGCAGCGGCTCTACTTCGAGGGCGACCTGGACGCCAGCGTCGCCAACACCGGGCAGGCGGCCGGGCGCATCCAGGATCTACCGCCGGCCGCCGACATCATCGACGAGATGTGGCGAGGCTGCCGCGAGGTGCTGGCGGCCACGTCGGAGCGGGTGGGCCGGGCCGAATTCGAAGAGGCCTAGCCCAAGGCGGGCGCGAAGGTCAGCCCGCCGCCGCCAGCGCCGCGTCGTAGTTGGGCTCCTGCGCGATTTCGGGCACCAGCTCGGTGTAGGCGACGTTGCCGTCGGCGCCGATCACCACGATGGCCCGCGCGAGCAATCCGGCCATCGGACCGTCGGTGATGGTGACCCCGTAGTCCTCGCCGAAGCTGTCGCGGAACGCCGAACCGCTCTTGACGTTCTCGATGCCCTCGGCGCCACAGAATCGCGCCTGCGCGAACGGCAGGTCCTTCGAGACGTTCACCACGGTCGCCCCGCCGCCGGCGGCGCGCTCGTTGAAGGTCCGCACGCTGGTGGCGCACACCGGCGTGTCGATGGACGGAAAGATGTTGAGCACCAAGGGCTTACCACCGAATTGTTCGCTGCTCACCGGGGCCAGATCGCCGCCGACCAGACTGAAGGCCGGGGCTTTGGATCCGACGGCAGGCAGCTCGCCGACAGTGTTGATCGGGTTTCCACGCAACGTTATCTGTGCCATGGGCAACAGTCTGCCAAGGCCGCCGTGGCCGCCGCTGGGCAGGGTGCGTGCAGGTCCCATGTCCTAATTGGTGGGATACATGGCGTAGACGACAGGCCCTGGCGTGCCCAACACTGAATCCATGCCTCGCAAGGTGGTCATCGCCGGCTTTCCCGGCGTGCAGGCGCTCGACGTCGTGGGCCCGTACGACGTGTTCACCGGCGCATCGCTGTTGACGGGCGGTGGCTACGACGTCGCGGTGGCCTCCGTCGGTGGCCAACCGGTGCAGACAGCCACCGGGTTGGCTTTCGTGGCGACCCCGTTGCCGGACCCGGGAGACCCGATCGACACCGTCGTCCTGCCGGGCGGGGCAGGCATCGACGCCGCCCGCTCCGACGCCGACCTGGTCGCCTGGATCAAGGCCGTCGCCACCCACGCCCGCCGGATCGTCACGGTGTGCACCGGCGCGTTTCTCGCCGCCGAGGCGGGCCTGCTGGACGGGCACCGGGTGACCACGCATTGGGCGTTCGCCGAGCGGTTGGCGAGTGAGTTCCCCGCCATCGACGTCGATGCCGACCCCATCTTCGTGCGAAGCTCGGACACCCTGTGGACCGCCGCGGGCGTCACCGCGGGCATCGACCTCACGCTCGCGCTGATCGAGGACGACCATGGAACCGAGCTCGCCCAGACGGTTGCCCGCTGGCTCGTGCTGTATCTGCGCCGGCCCGGCGGTCAGACCCAGTTCGCCGCGCCGGTGTGGATGCCGCGGGCCAGGCGGGACTCGATCCGCGAGGTGCAGGAGACGATCGAGGCCGAGCCGGGTCGTCCGCACAGCATCGAGGAGCTGGCTCGCCGCGCCGCGATGAGCCCGCGGCATTTCACCCGGGTGTTCACCGCCGAAATCGGTGAGGCGCCCGGCCAATACGTCGAACGTGTCCGCACCGAAGCAGCACGCCGGCAATTGGAGGAGACCGACGACACCGTCGTCGCGATCGCCGCTCGGTGCGGCTTCGGCACCGCGGAAACCATGCGACGCAATTTCCTTCGGCGCGTTGGCATTTCGCCGGACCAATACCGCAAAGCCTTCGCCTGATATCGAAAGGACGACCCTGATGACCCAAATCGCCATCGTGACCTATCCGGGATTCACCGCGCTGGACATGATCGGTCCCTACGAGGTGCTGCGCAACCTGTCGGGCGCCGAGGTGCGCTTCGTCTGGCACGAGGCCGGACCGATCATCGCCGACTCCGGAGTGCTCGTCATCGGCGCCACCCACTCGCTGGCCGAAACCCCCTCCCCCGACGTGATTCTCGTCCCCGGGGGACCGTCGACACCGGTTCACGCCCGCGACGACGCGCTGCTCGACTGGCTGCGGCAGGCCCACCACAGCGCGAGCTGGACGACGTCGGTGTGCTCGGGGTCGGTGATTCTGGCGGCCGCCGGCCTGCTGGACGGGCGCCGGGCGACGTCGCATTGGCTGACGGTCCCCGCGCTGAAGGCGTTCGGCGCGGTTCCCGTGGCCGACGAACGGATCGTGCACGCGGATGACATCGTCACCTGTGCCGGCGTGTCGGCCGGGCTCGACCTCGCGCTATGGCTGGCCGGCCAAATCGGCGGCGAATCCCGCGCGAAGGCAATCCAACTCGCGATCGAATACGACCCGCAGCCGCCGTTCGACTCGGGTCACATGTCGAAGGCGTCGGCGACCACGAAGGCCGCCGCGACGGCGCTGCTGTCCCGCGACAGCGTGAAGCCCGCCAACGTGAAAGCCACGACCCTGCTCGCGTGGGAGCAGGCGCTGGGCAAGGTCCGGTCGCGGCGCCGCGCGCGGACGGTCGCTTCCGGTACGGCGTAGGTGGGCCTGAAAAAAGCCGGCGCCGGTGACAGGGCTTGGCGCGCAAGCACTGTCGCTTCGCGACGCTAGGCGCCGGGCTGCAGGATCTCGGTGGTGGCGAGCTGACCGCCGGCCTGCAGCCACGCCGCGACGACGCCGGGAGCGTCCCGGTCGGGGTTGTAAATGTCTTCTTCGCTGGAGAACAGCCCGTCGCCGGCGTACACCAGCCGGGTCCAGTTCGGAAACCAGAACGGTTCGCCGTTCGGGTCCGTCGGGTGATCGAGCAGGTTCTTGATCATGACCACGACGGCGTCGTTGTCCTCGTCGTGGGCGACCCAGTCGTTGGGAAAACGCATGTGCGGGAAGGGCGCCATCACCGCGACGATCCAGTCGCGAACCGCCTCGCGCCCGTGAAAGACGCCGTAGTGGTGTTCGGTGTAGACCACGTCCTCGGTGAAGAGGTCCGCGAATGGCCGCCAGTCGCCCGAAGCGCTGCACCCTTCGACGACTTTGGTGTAGTTATCGACGGCTTTGTCGATTTCTGCCCTGGTGAATCTGCCCATAGCGGACACACTAGAACGTGTTCCGGTTTTGGGTCGCTTGTATGGATGGGGATCTCGGATGAACGTGATGGACTTGTTCGGCCTGCGCGGCAAGAGGGCGTTGGTCACCGGGGCCTCCAGCGGCATCGGCAGGACGGTGGCCCAGGCCTACCTGCAGGCCGGTGCCGACGTGGCCATCGCGGCGCGGAATCTCGAGGCGCTGGAACGCATCGCCGGCGAACTGGCGGCGGACGGTGACGGCAAGGTGGTGCCGATCCGATGCGACGTGACCCGGCCCGATCAGGTGACCGGCATGGTGGACCGGGCGATCGCGGAGCTGGGCGGCCTCGACATCGCGGTCTGCAACGCCGGCATCATCGACGTCGTCCCGATGCTGGACATGTCGCCGGAAGAATTCCAGCGCATCCAGGACACCAACGTGACCGGTGTTTTCCTGACCGCGCAGGCGGCGGCGCGGGCCATGGTGGCCCAGGGGCGCGGCGGCGTCATCATCACCACCGCCTCGATGTCGGGCAGCATCATCAACATCCCACAACAGGTCGGCCACTACTGCGCCTCCAAGGCGGCCGTCATCCACCTGACCAAGGCCATGGCGGTCGAGTTCGCGCCGCACAACATTCGGGTGAACAGCGTCAGCCCCGGCTACATCCTCACCGAGCTTGTCGAGCCGCTGACGGAGTACCACCGGCAGTGGGAGCCGAAAATTCCGCTGGGGCGCATCGGCCGCCCCGAAGAGCTCACCGGCCTCTACGTCTATCTGGCCAGCGAGGCCTCCAGCTACATGACCGGTTCGGACGTCGTGATCGACGGCGGCTACACCTGTCCCTAGGCCGGCTATCGCTCCAGCTCGCCGGATATCCCTCGCTCGAGGTTCGCCTGTGTCGCCGTCGGCAACACCAGCAGGCCGTCGAGTTCGTTGCGGGCCACGTCGTAGGCGCGCTGGCGTTCGTGTGAGGCCGCCGCGGGGTCGGCCGCGACCCGCAACAGGTTCTGCGCCCGCGCAATTCGCTGCTGATCCGGCCGGGAGAAATCGTTGCGGCGCCGGCGGATCGCTTCGGCCTCGGCCGCGTTGAATGCGGTGACGTAGTCCTCGACGGCGGCCATGTATCGCGCGGCGCTGTCGCGGTCGTCGAGCAGATCCTCGGCCTTGACGGGGCGCAGGAAGTCGGCCCGTAGCTTGGCTTTGTGAAACGCGATCGTGTTTGCATCGCGCATGTCGGTCATCAGGGGGAAGTCCAACAGCTTGGCGACGTCGAGCTCGTACTCGAGCCAGCGCGCGTCGGTGCGGCCGTGCTCGTCGAGAACGCGGCGGATCGAGCGCCAGTGGGCCGCCTGATTCACGCCGGCCCCGTCCGCGGCGGGCGCCTCGGGCGGTGGAGTCCGATCGATTTCCCGCGACCGCTCGTCGGTGCGCCGGCGGTAGGCGCCGAACGCGCGCACCGCGGCGACGATCGCCCCCGTCAGCGGCAGGATCAAGATCAGCAGCTCCGCCAACCGGAATATCAAGCCCACCTGGCCAGGATGCCACCCGCGACGGCCGGCGTTCGGTCAACTCTGCGGGTCAGCGGACGCCCAGAGTGCCGTCGAGGTATTCCGCCCGGCAGGCCCGGCGGGCCAGCTTGCCGCTGGTGGTGCGTGGGATGGCGCCGGCCGGCAGGAGACGCACGTCCGAGACGGTCAGGCCGTGCCGCTGCGCGACCGCCGCGCGGATCGCCTCGATCGCCGGCTGCGGATCCTGACGGCTGGTGCCCGCGGCCCGTTCGGCGATCACGACGAGCCGGGCGGCATCTGGGTCATCGCCGGCCGGCGCGCAGAATGCCGTCACGTATCCGCGCCGGACGATTTCCGACGCTTCGGCGACGGTGGCCTCGATGTGTTGCGGGTAGTGGTTGCGGCCGTCGATCGTCAGCAGGTCCGCGATCCGGCCGGTCACGTACAGCTCACCGTCCAGGTACACCCCCAGGTCGCCGGTGCGCAGCCAGGGGCGGTCCGGATCGGCGCCGTCGGCGTGGCCGCCCTCGGCGAGCCGGGATCGCAGCTCGGCGCCGAACGTCCGCCGCGTCTCATCGGGCAGCCCCCAATAGCCGCGCCCGATGTTGTTGCCCTGCAACCAGATTTCGCCCACAGCACCGTCCGGCAACTCGGATCCGCTGGCCTGGTCGACGATGACGGCCCATTCGCTGCGTGCGACCTGGCCACACGACACCTGCGCGACCGCGTTGGGATCATCCGCGTCGACGCGCACCGCATGCCCCGCGCCGAGCCGCTCTGAGTCGAAGTAGACTGCCGTCGCCTCGGCGCCTGGGGCGATGGTCGCGACGAACAACGTGCCCTCGGCGATGCCGTAGGACGGCTTGAACGCGGTCCGCGGCAACCCGTACGGAGCGAACGCCTTGTTGAAGGTCCGGATCGCCTCGATGCTGACGGGTTCAGAGCCGATGATCATCACCACGTTGCGCAGGTCGATCTCCGCACCTTGGCCGGGCAGGCCGCGCTGCGCCGCCCACTCGTAGGCGAAGTTCGGCGCGGCGGTGACGACGTTGCCCTGCCGCGACCCGTCGGACAGCGCCTGGATCCATCGCTGCGGCCGGCGCACGAACGCGGTGGGAGACATCAGCGTGGAGTGACCGCCGTAGACCGCCGGGAAGCCGATCATCGACAAACCCATGTCGTGGTAGAGCGGTAACCAGCTGACGCCGTGGGTATTTCGGTCCAGCAGGTCGATCGACAGGATCATCTGCACCAGGTTGGTGCCCACCGCGCGGTGGGTGATCTGGACGCCGACCGGCGGCCGGGTCGAGCCCGACGTGTATTGCAGGTGCGAGACGTCGTCCATGCCGATCTCGGTGGGCACGAACGAGTCCGCCGCCGAATCGGGTATCTGGTCAATGGCGATCACCCGCGGCCGGCGCAGGTGCGGGTGGCCGGCCAGGAACTTCTCCACCGCCTCTCGGGCGGGCGTCGTCGTGAGTACGGCGGTGGGCTCGGAATCGCGCAGCGCGGTGTCGAGCCGTTCGGCGTGGCCGGGCAGTTCGGGGGCGAACAACGGCACCGCGATGGTTCCGGCTTTGACCGCCGCATAGAAGCCGGCGACGTAGTCGATGCCCTGCGGCGCGAGGACCGCGACGCGTTCACCGTGACCGGCGACGTGCTGGATGCGCGCGCCGATGGCCTCCAGCCGGACGCCGAACCGGCTCCACGTCACCTCTTCGGCGCCGCCGTCCGCCGAACGGCTGTAGTCGAGGTAGCGGTATGCCACGGTGTCACCGACGTTCGCGATGTTGCGATCGATGAGCGAGATCAGGTTGACCCCGGGCGGCAGCACGACTCGGCCGGCCGCGTCCAGGCAGTCCTCGATTCGAAGTAGGCCTGGGTCGTCCTGCCGGGAACCGCGATCCATCACTGCAGTCTAGGCAAACCGATGTGACCGTCCCCGCAAGGTGGATCGGCAAACATCAAGAGCGGCGGGCGCATTCGCCGATTCCGGCAATCGCCCGATCACCGGGTTGACGGCAGCGATCCACCCGATCCGGCCGACGCCGGGCGCGGGCGGTAGCCTACCGGCGAGCGGCGTACAGGGCCGTCCGTCTGCTACCACCAGGAGTTGTCATGCCGGGCCGGAACTTTTCCTTCGAAATCACCCGCACCAGCAGCGCGCCCCCGGCGACGGTGTTCCGGTTGGTGGCCGACGGCGCCAACTGGTCGCGGTGGGCCAAGCCGATTGTCATGCACTCGAGTTGGGCCCGACAGGGCGATCCCGCGCCCGGCGGCGTCGGGGCGATCCGCAGGGTGGGCATGTGGCCCGTCTACGTGCAGGAGGAGACGGTCGAGTACGAGCCGGACCGTCGCCACGCCTACAAGCTGGTGGGCCCGGCCACCCCGGCCAAGGACTACGCCGGTGAGGTGGTCCTCACCCCCAATGCGTCGGGCGGGACCGACATCCGCTGGACCGGGTCGTTCACCGAAGGCGTTCGCGGGACGGGCCCGCTGATGCGCGCCGCGATGGGCGGAGCGGTCCGGTTTTTCGCGGGCCGGCTGGTAAAGGCGGCCGATCGCGAATCCGCCGGGGGCCGCTAGGTTCTCGCATGGCGCATGACGGCCGCGCGCAGCGGCCGCCACGCTTCGATACACGATTTACGGGTTGTTGAACTGATTCTCGTAGGTCTGTTGCTGCTGCATGTCCTGATTGAACTGCTGCTGGGCCTGCTCGTTCTGCTCTTCGGCCTGTTGCATGGCCTGCTGCAGCTGCTGCTGATTCAGCTGCTGTTGCAGCTGGGCCTGGTCGTCGCCGTCATCGGCCGCGAAGCCGTCGCCGGTGAGCCCTGGCGGCGCCTGGGGTGAAAAGGCCATGTCCGTCAGGCGCACCGATTCCGATCCGAGCGGGCTTCCGGGGGTCTGGGGCTGCGCCGCGTCGCAGAGGGCCAGGGCGGCCAGGGTCGCGGCGCCCGCAATGGTGAGGCGCAGTAGTCGCCGACGGCGCCCGCCGGCGGTCGTGGGGTCAGCGGTGTGGGTGGTCATCCTCCAGGTATGCGCCGCGTCCCTAGCTGCCCCCTGGGACCCGGCTGTCGCCTAAATATGAAGCCGCGCGACGGCCGCCGGGCCCGGGTCGTCACCGGAAACGTTGCCGAATTGCAGCGAAAGAGTTGTCCACCGAGGGAATTCGCGAGCGTACGCGTGTGTGACGCCTACTTCGCGTCGACCTCGTCCTGGTACTTCTTGGTCATGTGGGCCACGGCGTCCAACTGCGACTGTGCGAGGTTCTCCCGGGCCTGGCCGGCGCGCGCGGCGGCGTCCAGCGTCGGCTGCGCCTGCCCCTGGAAGTGCGGCATCACCTCGGCGGCGAACAACTCGGCGGACCGCCGGGTGGCGGCCGGGTTGGCCCACTCGTGGCCCATCTGCAGCATGCAGCCGAAACCGCCGGACTGATCCCACAACCGCTGCACCTGTTCGCGCGCCCGCTCAGGCGTGCCGATGACGCCCGCCCCGTTCTCGTTGATGACGTCGATCATCTCGTCGAGCTGCTCGCCGGGCATCGTCATCTGCGGGAACGCGGCCACTTTCTGGAAGTACCGGAACCACGGCTCGATGCCGAACTTGACCTCTTCGCGGGCCTGCTTCTCGGTCTCGGCGAGGTGGAACAGACCGACCAGGCTCCAGTTCTTGCGGTCGACCTGCGTGCTGAACGCCGCGGCGCGCTCCTCGACGATGCCCCAGTGGTAGGACAGCGCGTTGAAACCCTCGACGGTCAGGGTCGCCCCGATGGACAGCAGGCCGATGCCGTGCTTGCCGGCCAGCCGCGCGCCCGTCGGCGACGCGACCGCGGCGACGGACAGCGGAATCCCGCCGTCGGAGAAGGGGGCGAGCTGCAGCTTGGCATCGAAGAGCTGATGGGTGGCGGTCTTGGCGCTGACCGTCTCCCCCGCCAGCAACCGCACGACGATGTCGAGGTTGGTTTCCAGCAGCTCACGGGTGTCGGTGGGGGTGAGCCCGATCATCGACGAGTCGCTGGGCAGCGAGCCGGGCCCCACACCGCCGATGATGCGACCGTGCGTCAGGTGATCCAGCAGCATCAGCCGGTCGGCGACCCAGAGCGGGTTGTGATACGACAACGAGATGACCCCGGTGCCGAACCGGATCCGCTTGGCCCGCTCGGCGGCCGCGGCGATGAAAATCTCTGGGGAGCTGATGATTTCGCTGCCGGCCGAGTGGTGCTCACCCAACCACACTTCGTCGAAGCCGAGGGCATCGAGGTGTTCGATGAACGCAAGATCGCGCTGCAGGGCCAGCGTCGGGTTGGTGCCCGCGCGGTGGAACGGGGCGATGAAGTATCCGAATCTGAGCTTCGACATTGAAGTCCCCTTGCATCCGAGTTGGCCAGAACCATAACCCGGATCGCGGGGTCGCCCTAGGGCCCGCAGCAGGGTTCAGCCGATGGGGCCAGGTAATCCCGGCCCCACCGGCTAGGGAAACAAGTCTTTTGTGTGGTGCGATTCAGCGCCGGGTCAACGCGGCACGGCGATCAGTAGCCGCCGCAGACGTTGCCGACGCAACCGCCACCGCCACCCGGTCCGCCGCCGCCACCGCCGATGCCGGGAATGCTGCCGCCGCCTCCCCCGGGGCCGCCGCCACCGGTCGGGCCGCCGGGAATGCTGCCGCCGCCGCCCCCGGGGCCGCCGCCACCGGTCGGGCCGCCGGGCACACCGCCACCGGGTGCAGTGGTGGGCGCGACGCTGGACGACGGGGTGGTCGTCGGGGTGGTGGTACTGCTTGGGCCGCCTTTATGACCGCCGCCGCAGGCGACCGACAGCACGAGCATCGCCGCACCGCCGAACAGCGCGACCGTCGTCCTCGGTCCAGATCTCATCAGATCCCCCAATCTCCACTTGCGTCACTTCGCCCCGCCCACTTTTTCTTACCCCCGGCCGCGGCAGCGCAAACAGATTTCGGCGCCGAGATTGCGCCCAACGAAGATGGCCCATCACGCCGGTGTGATGGGCCATCGCGGAGGTGATCGGCTAGCAGTTGGCTCCCGGGATGCAACCGGCAAGCGTGGCGACGTGCACGCCTGGCGCGGGCGCGCCCGGCTGCGACACGGCGACACCGGGTGACTGATGCGTGCCCGCCGTCGATGCGCTGCCCGTCGAGCTAACGCCGCCGGCACCGAATCCGACCGCCAGAGCAACCGCCGCCGCACCACCGAACACGGCGACTGCCTCCTTGACTGTGGGTCTCATCAGGCACTCCTCTCTGTTCCGGCGCGTTTGTTAAATCTGAGCGCACAATTGTTACAAGCTAATTCTACACCTGGGCAACTGTTCGCAAGGCAGATTTTTGGCCTGGGTTACGGTGGCGAACGACGCGGGCCGGACACGCGCGCGAAAGGGATGGCGCGGACCGAGGCCCGCGCCTCAAGCGAAAGCGGGCCGGCCTGGATCGATAACGTCGGTCAGCGGCCGCCGGACGCGTCGATGGTGCGGCCGCTGCCGACTCGCTGGCTAATTTTCTTTCGTGATCAGCTTGCGCAGCGCGACCCGGTCGGGCTGCAGCAGCTCGGCGATGCGGGGCCGGTTTACCTCGGCAACGATGATCTCGCCGACCTCTTGGTAGACCTCGCTGAAGATGCCGTGCGATTTCATCTTCTCGGTCTGATACTGGTTGTCCTCGGTCGGCGTCACGTAGATCACCGCGTCGGCCTTGAAGCGGTGCACCAGCCAGAGGTGGATCAGCGTCATCAGCCGCTTCTGCCGCAGCTTCTCGGCGAAGGTGTTCTGGTCGCGCACCTGCAGGATGCTGCGCCCGTGCCGGTCCTTGATCGGGTCGACGACGACGTTGGCGAGCTGCTCGTCGTCGTTGCCGTAGATGCCCAGTTCGAGGACGTCCGAGCCGGCCCGGCGGGGCCGCAGTTGCACGCGGAGTTTCTCGCCGAGGTTGTAGTTGTCGCTCCACATCGCCAGCCACTCCTCGAGCAGCTTCTTCGGCACCTCGGTCTGCACCAGGTGCTGGTGCTGGGTGGAGCCCTCGCCCATCGCCTTGGTGGTCGCGGTGCGACCCGAGGAGGCGGTGA
This sequence comes from Mycobacterium sp. MUNTM1, assembly GCF_054660795.1. Classification (NCBI taxonomy): domain Bacteria; kingdom Bacillati; phylum Actinomycetota; class Actinomycetes; order Mycobacteriales; family Mycobacteriaceae; genus Mycobacterium; species Mycobacterium sp. MUNTM1. The sequence goes on along the minus strand of NZ_BAAGDE010000023.1, from coordinate 23,616 downwards.
GCGCCGCGTCGCTGCGCGGCCCGCCGACCAGGGTTTGCGGTGTGCGGTAAGGCGATTCGACCAGCCGCATTTTGCGCTGCAGGCGGGCCAGCGCCAGCATGCCGTCCTGTTGCAGCGAGGTGGCGAACTCCTCGGCCGCGACTCCATCGATCTGGTGCCCGCCGTAGGTGATGAAGTTGAAGACGAAGCCCATCTTGCCCAGCTCTTCGGGGAACTGCTTCATCTGTTCGTCGGTCATGCCGGTGGTGTCCCAGTTGAACGACGGCGACAGGTTGTAGGCCAGCATCTGGTCGGGGAACTCGGCGTGGATGGCGTCGGCGAACTGCTTGGCGTCGGCCAGGTCGGCGGTCTTGGTCTCCATCCAGAGGATGTCGGCGAACGGCGCGGCCGCCAGTGATTTGGCGATCGCGTACGGGATGCCGCCGCGGATCTGGTAGTAGCCCTCGGGAGTCTTGGACAGCTCGCAGTCCCAGCCGGGGTCGACGCCCAACTGCTTCGCCTTGGTCTTGGCGGAGTACAGGGAGGCACGCGCGGCGAAAGCGCGCCACTCGTCCACGCTCATGTCGGCCGGCTCGCCCTCGCTGGCATCGAATTCGAGCACTTCGGCCACGGCCTCGCCGTACGTCATCAGCCCGGCGTCATCCTCCCAGGCCGCCACGAACCGCGATTCGACCTGGTCGAACAGGTCGTCGATCGATTTCTGACCGTTCTCGCGCCACGTGTTGACGGCCTCGGAGATCACGCCCTGGATGCCCTGCCGTTCGAGCCAGGCGCCGGCCTCGGCGTACTCGCCCTCGGGCAGCGCGTAGAGCAGGTGACCGTTCAGGTCTTTGACCCCAAGCTCGTAGAAACGGCGAACCATCGCCAGGAAGCACGACTTGTACGACGGGATGTTGAGGTTGGTGGCGCCGAGCAGGAACGGCTGGTCGCGCTCGTCGGCCCTGCTGTCGAGCAGGTTGGCCGCCTCCGCGTCGGTGCGGGCGACGATGATGCCCGGCACCTTCATGATGTCGAGCTGGAAACGCGCGGCGTTGAGGCGTTTGATCTGCTCGTCCGACGGGACGAGCACCTTGCCGCCCTGGTGGCCACACTTCTTGGTGCCGGGGCGCTGATCCTCGATGTGGTACCCGGGCACGCCGACCTCGACGAACCGGCGGATCAGGTTGCGCACGTGCGGATCACCACCGTGGCCGGTGTCCGCGTCGGCGATGATGAACGGCCGGTAGTCGTACTCCGTGGCGGTGGCGCGCTGCTGCTCGCTCATGTTCAGGCGCTGGTACTGCTGGTTGCGGTCGGCGGTCAGCAGCGCACGCACCAACACCGCTGCGTCGTCGGGCACCTGACTCAGCGGGTAGCTGGCGAGGTCGGGTCCGGGATCCTCGGTCGTGGAGCCCTTGGCGGACGTCGCCCAACCGCCCAGATAGATCCCCTCGATGCCCATGCGCTTCATCGCGACGGCCTGGCCGGGCGAGTACGGGCCAAAGGTGGTGATGCTCTTCTTCTCGGCGAACAGCTCACGCAGCCGCTCGTAGAAGGCGGCCGCCGCGTTGCGGGCGACGGTGTAGTCGGTGGGAATGGTGCCGCGCTGCTCGGCTACCTGGCGGGCCGTGAAGAGGCGCGTGATGCGAGAAAAGCGCGGGTCGTCGAAGTATTGCTGCGTGGCAGCGACCTCGTCGTCAAACGACGGCCGGACTTGTGTGTCCCTGTCAATGATCGCCATGTCTTCCGCTCCTCTTCGCGCACGATTCCACTGAACGTGAGTCTATCCCCGGGAACGGCAGTTCAATCAGGCGTCGAAGGACTCGAGCCAAAACTGTTGCCGCACCCAGTACTTGCGAGAGCTTTTCGGCGGCGGCTCAGTGATCGCCACGGTTCGTTCGCCTCCCGGGCGCTCGCCGATCCGGGTGCCGCGCCATGGTGGGACGCCGATACCTTGGGAGACAATACTTTTCGGCATGGTGTCGATCACCGGGCGGCTGCGCGACGGGCCAGCCAGTCCCGCTGGCGCCGGACGAACCCCGCGCCGACGACGGCGCCATGGCCCGGGACGTAGATCGCGTCGGGGCCGCCGACCGCCAGCAGCCGGTCCAGGGTCGCGGGCCAGGCCGCGACATCGGAGTCGGCGTCGATCGCGGGGTCGCCGGACTCCTCCACCAGGTCACCGGTGAACACCACGTTCCGCTCGCCATCGTCGGCCGCGGGCGCGACCACCACCAGGTCCGACGCGGTGTGGCCCCGGCCGAGGTGGGCGATCGCCACCGTCCGGCCTCCGAGGTCGACGACGGCGTCGTAACCGCCGCGGTGCGCGGGCCGCAGGGCGGCGATCGCCGCGTCCACCTCGGCGGGGTCGGCGCCATGCCGTAGTGCGTCCGCGCGGAGCTGGTCGGTTGCCGAGGACAGGTATTCGGCCACCTCGGGGGCGCAGTGCACCCGCGCCCCGGAGAACACCGACGCACCCAGCACGTGGTCGAAGTGCTTGTGCGTCAAGACAATATGATTCACCGGGCGTCCGGCGAGCAGCCGGACGTCGGCGTCGATCGCGGCCGCCTCGGTGAGCGTGGTTCCGGTGTCGACGAGCAACGCCTCGCTGCTGCCGCACACCAGCCCGATGGTGACGTCGCAGAACGGGAGCCGGCAGCGATGCACGCCGCGGGTCAGCGGTTCCCAGGCGAGATGCATAGCCTCCGAAGGTAGCCGCGCCGGCTTGCGGTCGCCGCCCCTTTGTCCCGCGCACTTCCGCGCAATTATGTCGGAAATAGTTGACATGTCGGGAATGTCCGACATATGTTGTCGGCTGTGGCCAGCGTCGATCGCGTCTTCCTTGCCTTGGCGAACCCGGTACGGCGCGAACTGCTGGAGATCCTGTTCGACCAACCGCTGTCGGCGGGGGAACTCAGCGAACGGTTCGAGCTCAGCCGGTCCGCGGTCGCCGAGCACCTCAAGGTGCTGCGTGCGGCGGGGCTGGTGGCCGACCAGCCGCAGGGGCGTCATCGGATCTACCGCCTGACCGCGGAGCCGCTGGCCGACCTCGGCGAGTGGTTACATCCCTTCGAGAAGTTCTGGCGTGCCCGGCTGGCCACGCTCGCCGAGGTCGCAGAGGAGCTGACATGACCGAAACGTCACGATCCGCGACCATCCGGCTGGATCAATTCGTGGCGGCACCGCCGGCCAAGGTGTGGCGGTTGCTGACCGAACCCGCGCTGCTGAGGCTGTGGTGGGCCGAAGGGCAGGTGGCCGCGGTGGTGGGACACCAGTTCACCCTCGACATGCCGGGCTACGGCAAGCAGCCGTGCACGGTGCTCGAGGTCGACCCGCCGCACCTCTTCGTCTATACGTTCACCGCCGCCTGGACTCTGACCTGGCGGCTGGAAGCCGAAGGGGGCGGCACCCGAGTGTTCTTGGAACACAGCGGCTTTGACCTCGAGGACAATCTCATGGCGCAAGCCTTCGAGCGGATGGGGCCGGGATGGCGCGACGTCGTCCTGCCCCGACTCGCGCGGATCGCTGCCCAACCAAGTCTCTGACGTGCCGTTGGGCTGGTTTCGAGCCGCACCGCACCGGCTATTTCCCCGACATGGCTATTACCGATTCCCGCGAAGTCGTCATCGAGGCGACGCCCGACGAAATCATGGATGTGCTGTTCGACATCGAGTCGTTGACCGAGTGGTCGTCAGCCCACAAGAAGGTCGAAGTGCTCGAGCGCGACGACCAGAATCACCCGACCAGATCCCGGCAGGTGGTCAAACTCGTCGGCGTTAGCGATGAGCAGGAGCTGGCCTACACCGTTCACGACGATGGGGTCGGCTGGACACTGATCAGCGCCAAACAGCAACGCGCTCAGGAGGGTCGGTACACGCTCACCCCCGAAGGCGACTCCACCCGGGTCCACTTCGAGCTGACGGTGGACCTGGTGGCGCCCGTGCCCGGGTTCCTGGTCAAGAAGGGGGCCAAGAGCCTGATGGACACGGCCACCGAGGGACTGCGCAAGCGGGTGCTCGAAGTCGAGAAGCGCGGCAAGTAACGTCACAAACGCCCGGGTGAATCGGGTCCTTCCCCACCGCGGGCGCGCGAGTCAGACTGTTATGCATGGAAACGACGCCGGCGGGCACACTTCACCGAATCGCGGCGGTCATCGGGGCGTTGGCGATTGCGCCGGGGCTGGCCGGCTGCGGCGGCCACGGTAGTAGCCACCAGACCACACCGTCGACGCCGAAGATCACCACCCTCGGCCGCACGGCGCCCAACGCGCCCGGCGACGGGCCATTGACGATCAGCAGCCCGGCTTTCGCCGACGGCGCGCCGATTCCGGTGCAGTACACCTGCAAAGGCGCCGACATCGCGCCGCCGCTGGCGTGGTCGGCGCCGCTGGGCGCGGCCCTCGTCGTCGACGACCCCGACGCCGTCAACGGCCTGTACATCCACTGGGTCGTCGTCGGGATCGCCCCCGGCTCGGGCAGCACCGCCGACGGTCAGACTCCCGCCGGCGCGACCGCCTTGCCGAACACCGCGGGTCAGCCCGCCTACAAGGGTCCCTGTCCCCCGGCCGGAACCGGCACGCATCATTACCGGTTCACCCTCTACCAGCTGCCCAATGACTATCAACTGCCCGGCGGCCTGGCCGGCGTTCAGGCGGCCCAGACGATCGCCGGCGCCGCGACCGCGCAGGCGCAACTCACCGGAATGTTCGGCGGCTGAACCCGAGCGGCCCGCCATGCCAACACAATCGACGTTAGACGTAACGCAGGCAATACAATTCGGCCAGCTCGTGAACGCTACCTATAGGACGCCGCCCGGCGATCTGAAGAACGCGGCCGGCCAAGCGTTGAGCGCCGGCGGCGTCGACTACACCGTGGTCACCACGGTTTACGCCAACGATCTGGCAACCGACATGAACCCGGCCCGCGCCGTCGACGAAGTGTCCATCGGTCTGATCTGCCAGGAGGACAAGACGGGCGACGTCGCGATCGCGATCCGCGGCACCGAGGGATGGCTGGAATGGATTCACGACGTCGACTTTCTCCAAGTGCCATGCCCGTTTCTGGCGGGCGCCGGCCACACCGAAGACGGCTTCACCGCCATGTACGAGTCCCTGCGGACCGCGGCCACGCCGGGTTCGCCGACGGTGGTCGAAGCGCTCAAGACACTTTCATTCCCTCGACCCGTCGGTTCGCTGACGATCTGCGGGCACAGCCTGGGCGGGGCACTCGCGACACTGCTCGCCCTTGACGTGGCCGCCAACACAACGTTTACCGACCCGGCCGTTTACACGTACGGCAGTCCGCGTACCGGCGACGCGCTGTTTGCGGCCACCTTCGACCAGGTGGTCAAAAACTCCTGGCGCGTCGCGAACCGGCTGGATATCGTCCCCGCGCTGCCCCCGCCGCTGGACTACGAGCATGTGCTCAATCCGGTCGAGCTCATCCCGGTCCGCTTGGTTCCGTGGCCCCCGAAGACATTGGTGAAATACACGGTGACATGCGAACATTCGCTCGCGACCTATCTGTACCTGCTGTCCCTACAATCCGGTGGCCCCGAGCTTACCCTCGAAGCCGCCTGCAAACCCTGATGACTCAGGACGCGTCGTCGAGCACCTGATAGGCGGCGTTGTAACCGGGGGTGAAGGTGATGCCCGGTCCGCCATGGCATCCGGCGCCGGCGAGATACAGGCCGTCGATGCCGATGGGCATATCGAGAAAGCCCTTCGGGCCGGGCCGGTTGGGACCCATCAGGTCGGGGTGCAGCAGCCCGTGGCAGAAGTCGCCGGAGGGCGCGCCGAACATGGTGTGCATGTGGTAAGGCGCGAACGTGATGTGGCGTATCAATATGTCCTTGAAGTTCGGCGCCAGGCGAGTGATCTTGTCGATAACCCGTTGCGCCATCTCGTTTTTGAGATGCCCGTGCTGGTCGCGGTTGACCTCGACCGGGAATGCGTAGGCGAACGCGCTCGCCGCATGCTTGCCGGGCGGCGCCATGCCGGGGTCGTGTACCGAGGGGATCTGCATTCCCATCGACGGGCTGTCCGGAACGATTCCCCGCCGGCAGTTCTCCCAGTGCAGTTGTTGCGATTCGGGCGACCCGAAGATTCCGATTGACTGTTGCATGCCGTCGGCGTTGAGGAATTCATAGGGCGGGGCGAATTCGGGCAGCCCATCCAGGGCGAAGTGGATCTGCACGAACGAGGCCCGGTGGTCGCGGCCGGAGACGCGTGAGACCAGCCGCGCCGGAACGTGTTCGGGTGCGATCAGTTCGGTGAGCGTGATGTCCGGCGACAGGTTGGACACCACGATCGGCGCCGAGATCGCCGATCCGTCGCGCAGTCGCACACCGGTCACTTTGCCGTGGTCGACGAGGATCTCCTCGGCCTTGGCGCGGAACCGGATCTCGCCACCGTGGGCGATGAACAGCTCGCGGAGGTGTTCGGTGAGCGCGCCGATGCCGCCCTTCAGCTTGGTCATCATCGCGGTACTGGCCGCGTCGTCTTGGGGCACGGCTAATGCGAACGCCAAACACGTTGCGCTGCCTGGGGTATAGGGGCCGCGGTAGGTCGAGTTGACGGCCAGGAATGCCAGCATCCCCCGCATGACGGCGTGCTTGTCATTGTCGGGCAGGTAGCGGTCGATCACGTCCATGGCCGAGCCGAACAGCATCTCGTGAATCGCCCGGCGTTCGTCATCGGTGGCCGCGCAGGCGTACATCTCGTCGAGGGTCTTGGGCGGCCGGCGGACGTCGAAGCGGCCCAGCGCTTTCGCCGGCCCCTGACTCCAGCCGATCAATTCGGCCATGCCGGTGACCGCCTCGAGGCCGTGCCTATCGCTCAGATGCGTCATCAGCCGCATCGGGTCGCGGTAGAAGATCATCGGCTCCTCGCCGTGCTCGCCGATGTTGATCGACATCACGTCGGGCTCCACCGCCGGCAGCGTGTCCAGCCCGAGGTCCTTGGTGAGCCGGCTCGCCATGGGGAACTGCACCGAACCGGCGATCTCGTACCGGAAGCCGTCGATCAATTCGACTGTTGCGGCCATGCCGCCCGCGTAGGTGTTGGCCTCCAGGCACAGCGTGCGCAGGCCCGCGCGTTGCAGGATGGCCGCGGCGGTCAGGCCGTTGTGCCCGGCGCCCACCACGATTGCGTCGTACTTCCTGTCGGTCATGCTGTTGGCCCTCGCCTCCGTCGGGTGGTCGCGCGTCAACAATATGTCAGTACTGACACAATTGGAAGATGGCAGTCGTGACCCGCTCGGCTGGGATACGATCACCGCTGAGATGACCGGCCCGGGCAACCGTCACGAGCAACGACGACGATCGACGCATGAGGCACTTCGCCAAGCGGCGTTGAAGAGCTTCGCTCGCAAGGGGTTTGCGAACGTCACCGTCACCGAGCTGGCCCGCGAGGCCGGTGTCACCGAACGCACCTTCTTCCGGCACTTCCCGACCAAGGAAGCCGTGCTCTTCCAGGACTACGAGACCCAGTTGGGGTGGCTGGCCGAAGCGCTGGCCCGGCGACCGGCCTCGGAAGCATTGTTCGACGCGGTGCTGGCCAGCGTCGCGGCCTTCCCGCACGACCTCGAAGTGGTGCGCCAGGCCGCGACCGCCCGTGCCGAGCTGATCAGCGCCGAGCGGATCGCCGGCCACCTGCGGGTGGTGCAGTCCTCGTTCGCCCGGGTGCTCACCGACTTCGTCAGACAGCGGAACCCGGAGCTGGCGAACATCGACCTGGCCGCCGAGGTCGCGGGTTCCGCGATCGCCGCGGCCCTCGTTGCGGCAGTGGAGAATTGGGGCCGCAGGGGTTGTTCGGGCGACCTCGGCGCCGACGTCACCGCGAGTCTGGATCTGGTGCGATCCGGCCTGGCGCCGCTGGCCTGACCCTCCCGTGCCCTCGGGGGCGATCCGTCACGGGTCGGGTACGGCGTCCACGGCCGCCTCGATGAAGCGGCGCAGCACGGGGCCGTTGGCCCGCTTCAAGAACGCCAGCGCGACGGGAATGTCGGGGGCGCCCCGCAGCGCGACGAACCGCACGCCCGGGTGGATGTTGCGTCTGACGGCGACGTCGGGAATCACCCCGATACCCCGGTCGGCGGCGACGGACTCGATCCACTCGTCGAAATTCGTTGTCTCAACCACGGTTTCGGGCCCGACGCCCGCGGGCCACGACCAGGGGCCGGTGGTGCCGCTGGCGGTGTTCACCACCAGCGGCCACCGTGGCACCTCGGCCCAGTCCAACTCGGCGCGCTCCGCGAGGGGCGAATGCATCGCACACACCGCCACGCGTGGCTCGTCGAAAAGGTGCACGATCCGAACGGAGGTCGACGTGACATGCCCGCGCACCAGGGCGACGTCGACCCTTCCCTGCTGGACCGCGCCGAGCGCGTCGTCGGTGCGGATCAGGTTGACCGTGGTCCGGGCGGCCCGCTCGAATCGCATGACGGTGTCCTGCGCCCACGGGTCGGGCAGCAGCCAGCTGAATCCGAGGCGGATGCTCGCCTGTTGCCGCACGGCGTCCACACCGCGTCCCAACTCGGCGAGGACCCGTTCGACGTGATCGAGGAAGATCCGCCCAGCCTGGGTGGTCGCCACGCGTCGCGAACTCCGGTCCAACAGCGTCGCTTCGAGGGCGTCCTCGAGCTGCTGGATGGTTCTGCTCAGCGCCGGCTGGGTGATGCTGAGTTCCTGGGCGGCCTGCGTGAACGATGCGAGTCGGGCCACCGCTGCGAATGCTCGCAGGTGGCGTAACTCGACCCGGCCGGCCTGCACCACGTCCATGCCTGTTGAGCATAGATGCCCTACAGAAGGCATTTCACGCGGGATTCCCATGGACCTACCGTCGGTTGCACTGGATGCGCAATCCGCGCGTTGTCCGCAGGAGGGAAAAATGCCGCTGTTGTATATCGACCTGATCGAGGGCCGTTCGCCCGCCGAGGTGCGTGCACTGCTGGACGCGATCCACGAGACGGTCATCGACGCGTTCGGCGTCCCCGAGCGGGATCGCTACCAGGTGGTGCACACCCACCCGGCCTACGAGATCGTCACGCTGGATACCGGCCTGGGCATCGACCGATCGTCGCGACAGGTGGTCTTGCACGTGGTGAGCCGGCGACGGCCCCGCGAGCTCAAGCAGAAGTTCTATGAGCTGCTGGCGTCCCGCCTCGCGGACCGCTGCGGGCTCGATCCCGCCGACCTGATCGTCTCGGTCACCGAAAACGACGACGAGGACTGGTCTTTCGGCCACGGCAGGGCGCAGTTCCTCACCGGCGAGCTGAAGTGAGCGCCGCGATGGGTCTGAGGACGCGGCTCACCGAGTCGTTCGGAATCGAGCAGCCGATCGTGCTCGCGCCGATGGCGCTGGTCTCCGGGGGCCGGCTCGCGGCGGCGGTGACGCGGGCGGGCGGACTGGGCCTCATCGGTGGGGGCTATCCCGACGCCGAATGGCTGCTGGCCCAGACCGACCGCGCCGAAGGCGCCCGGGTCGGATACGGCTTCATCACCTGGAGCCTGGCCCGAAACCCGGGAGCGCTCGACCTGGCGCTCGAGCAGCGGCCTGCGGCCGTGATGCTGTCGTTCGGCGAGCTACGGCCCTTCGCCGACCGCATTCACGCTGCCGGCGTCCCGCTCCTCGCGCAGGTGCAGAACCTCGCCCAGGCGGGCCAGGCGTTGGACGCCGGGCCGGAGGTCATCGTGGCTCAGGGCGGCGAGGCCGGCGGCCACGGCATGAGCGTGCGGTCGACCTTCACCCTGGTGCCCGAGGTCGTCGATTTCGTGGCGGAGCGCTCGCCCGACACCATGGTGGTGGCCGCGGGCGGCGTGAGCGATGGTCGCGGGTTGGCGGCCGCGCTGGCGCTGGGTGCCGATGGCGCGCTCGTGGGGACCCGGTTCTGGGCGACGCCGGAGGCGCTGGTCTCACCACGGGCACAGTGGCGCGCCGTCGCGGCGGGTGGGGACGACACGGTGCGCACCCGTGTGTATGACGTTGTGCGCCGCCTCGATTGGCCCGCGGGATACGACGCGCGGGCGCTGAGCAACGCCTTTCTGGACACCTGGCACGGTAACGAGGCCGGGTTGTCGGCGCAACTACCCGAAGCGATAAGCGCCTACGAAAAGGCCGTCGCCGCTGAGGATTTCGATACCGCAGCCATATTGATCGGCGAGGGGGTGGGGCGCATCCGCGAGGTCCGTCCCGCCGCGGACATCATCTCCGACATGGTCGGCGAAGCGGCCCACATTCTGAATCGGGACGGCGCGCCCTAGACAGCCGAGCGATGAGTCTGGTTTGCTCAGCTCAGTACGTCTCTGCACCGGGCAGGAGTTCGCTGATGGCCCGACTCAACGTGCCGGATGGTCCCGGCGGCGAAGCCGCCATGATCTGGACGCTACGGCCGGAACTCGGCGGCATGGTCGAGCGCATGATCCGCGGCGCCTACCAGCAGAGCATCCTGCCGGCCGACGAGCGGGAGCTGGCCCGGATGCGCATCGCGCAGATCAACGATTGCGTTGCGTGCTCGGACTTTCGCGCCCAGTCCGTGCTGAACGCCGGGGTCGCGCCCGAGCTGTACGACAATGTCGCCGGGTATGCCGGCTACCCGGGATACACGGCGCGCCAACGCCTTTGCATCGAGTACGCCGAGCGCTTCGCCACCGACCACGCCTCATTGGATGACGCCTTCTTCCAACGACTTCGGCAGTCGTTGACCGACGAGGAGATCCTGGATCTGACGCTGTGCGTCGCCGTCTTCCTCGGCCTCGGGCGCTCGTTGAGCGTGCTGGGCGTCGACCAGTCCTGCGCCATCGACCTCTGACGACCCGGAAGGAACCCATGGACATCGCCACCGTCGACGAACTGCTGAGCACCACCCGGTCGGTTCGCAAACGTCTGGACCTGACCCGCCCGGTAAGTCGCGAGGTGATCCTGGACTGCATCGAGCTGGCGATGCAGGCACCGACGGCCAGCAACTCGCAGGACTGGCGCTGGCTGGTGATCACCGACGCTGACAAGCGTGCCGCGATCGCCGAGATCTACCGCAGCATCGGCGCGCAATACCTGGCGTACGCGGCGGACAACGCGACGGACCCCCAGACGCAGCGGGTGTACCAGAGCGCGATGAGCCTGACCGAGACACTGGCCGACGTGCCGGTGCATGTCATTCCGTGTATCGAACAGCGCATCGACGGCGCCCAATTAGGCATCGCCGCGGCGGCCTGGGCATCGATCATCCCGGCGGGCTGGAGCTTTCTGCTGGCGCTGCGGTCGCGGGGTCTGGGATCGGTATGGACGACGATGCATCTGTTCAAGGAGCAGGAGGTCGCCGAGCTGCTCGGGATTCCGCCCACCGTCACGCAGGCCGCGCTGTTCCCCGTCGCCTACACGATCGGCACCGACTTCCGGCCGGCCAAGCGGCCCCCCGCGGAGACCATCACGTTCTGGAACAGTTGGATACCGGCTGATGGAGAAGGCTGATGCAGTCCTACACCGTGCGATTCCACATCGACGCTCCGCCGCGGAAAGTCTGGCGGGTGCTGCATCCGCCGGCGCCGCCGAACGCCCCACGTCCGCGGGTGCTCACCTGGCCGACCGGCAGCATGGAAATCCTGAACGAGGGCAACGAAGCCGGTGAGGGCCTGGTCCGCACCTGCATCTTCGAAGTGCCCAGATACCTGCTGACCGGCGGCAGGGCGCGATCCTGGGAAACGGTGACCGAGGCAGAACTCAACAAGCTGTCGCGCTACGTGGCCGTCGGCGCCCCACTGTGGTCACGCGCCGAGGGTTATCACCGGCTCGAGGAGCAGCCCGACGGCACCACCGTACTGACGTTCCACGAGACCTATCACGCGTACAACCCGGTGCTGCGCTTCTTCCTCGAACGCCCGGTGCACGCGAAGATTTCCCGCGACAACCTCGAGACCTACGAGCACGCGCTCGGCTACGCCGGCAAGGTGCGGCGGCTCGCGTAGGCGTTCTTCGCGGCTCGGCGATGTCACAACGGTGAATTAGGTTCCTGACCCCGGTACCCTCGATGTCTATGGGTGGAGTAGCTACTGCGGCAAGGTTGGTTGCTGCGGGCCTGATGGTCGCCGGCTTGGCCGCGTCCACCGTGGTCGCCAGTGCCGATCCGGACGAGACGCAGGGACCGGCGCCGGGGCCGTCGGCGTCACCGGCACCGGCCGCGTCACCAGCACCGTCGCCCGGCGCCCCGCCGGAACCAGCCGGGCCGAAGACGACCATCGACAAGGACGGCATCTACGCGGTGGGAACTGACATCGCGCCGGGCATCTACAGCTCCGGGGGCCCCGTCGACAACGGCACCTGCTACTGGAAGCGGACCAGCAATCCGGACGGCGCCCTGATCGACAACGCCATGTCGAAGAAGCCGCAGGTAGTGCAGATCGATCCGGGCGACAAGGCGTTCAAGACCTCGGGCTGCCAGCCCTGGCAGCTGACGCCGGGCGCCGTTCCGCCCTCCACTGCGCCGCCGGCGGGCGTGCAGGGCACCCTCGGCATCCTCAACAGCCTGCTGGGCGGTCAGCAGCAGGCGCGGCCGGCCTCGCCGGCCCCGCAAGCTCCGGCCGCTGCACCGGCCCCGCAAGCTCCGGCGGCCTCCCCGGCCCCGCAGGCACCGGCCGCGCCGGCGACCTCGGCGGCCCCCCAGGCCGCGCATTCCTGACCCGCCTCGGGAGCACTCGACGCTGACCCCGGCGCAACCCGCGGCGGGCCAGTTTTCGCTACCGTGGCGCCGTGGCACATTCGCAGCAGATCCTCGTCGTCGGTGCCGGCGTCAGCGGATTGACGTCGGCCATCTGTCTGGCCGAGGCGGGCTGGCCGGTCCGGGTGTGGGCGGCTGCGACGCTGAAGCGGACGACGTCGGCGGTGGCCGGCGCGATCTGGCTCCCCCCACGGCCCGCCGACCGGGCGGCCGAGACGCTGGGCTGGGTCGAGCACTCGCTGCGGGTGTTCACCGATCTTGCCCGGGATCCCAACTCCGGGGTGCAACTGGCGCCGGTGCTGGCCGTCGGTGAGCTGAGCGCGAGCCAGGCGATGTCGCCGTCGGCCGCGGCCCTGATCCCCGACCTGCGCCCGGCCGACCCGGCCGATGTGCCCGAGGGCTTCGGCGCCGCTTTCCGCGCGACCGTGCCGATGATCGACATGCCGCACTATCTCGACTACCTCACGAGGCGGCTGGCGTCGGCCGGCTGCGCAATCGAGGAGCGTGCGGTGCAATCGCTCGACGAGGCCGCCGACGCCGCCGGAATGGTCGTCAACTGCGCCGGGCTCGCCGCGGGCACGCTGACCGGTGACGACACCGTCCGGCCGCTATTCGGCCAGCATGTGGTGCTCACCAATCCCGGTCTGCGGCAACCGTTTGTGCAAATCAACGACGGTCCGGAATGGACGTGCTACTTCCCCCACCCGCAGCGGGTGGTCTGCGGCGGCATCAGCATCCCCGACCGCTGGGACACCGCGGCCGACCCCGACCTGACCGAACGCATCCTGCGGCGCTGCCGCGCCGTCGAGCCGCGACTCAACGACGCTGAGGTGATCGAGGTGATCACCGGGCTGCGTCCCGACCGTCCGTCGGTGCGGGTGCAGGCCGAGCCGCTGGGGCGGGCGCGCTGCATCCACAACTACGGGCACGGCGGCAACGGCGTCACCTTGTCCTGGGGTTGCGCGCGCGACGTGGTGAGCCTGGCAAACGGCGGCTAGCGTCCGGCGCCGGTGCGCCGAATCACCAAGGACAGCAACCAACTAACGATCGACAGCACGATCGCGGCCCAGATCGCGGTCCACCAGAAATGGTCGATCTGCAGTCCCCAATGCGTGGTGTGCTCGGTGATCCGTGCGGTGATCCACAGCATCAGCGCATTGACGACGACATGGAACAGGCCGAGCGTCAGAATGTACAGCGGGATCGACAAGATCTGTACGACCGGCTTGATGAACGCGTTGACCAGACCGAAGATCACGGCGACGACGAAGATGATGCCGACCCGTTCCAGCTTCGTGTCGCCACCCACGAAGCTCAGGCCGTGCACGAAGAGGGTGACGATCCACAACGCGAGTCCGGTCAATGCGGCGCGCAACAGAAAGGGGCCCATGCCCCGGAATCCTGCCATCCACCCGGCCGGGACGTAAGCCGGACAGCTCAGTTCAGGTTGTAGAAGCGCTGGGCGTTCAGGCCGCCGATCTTTTCCCGGGAGCCCTCACTGATGTCGCCTCGGGTGCGCAGGTGCTTGGTGCTCTCCGGCCATTCGCCGTCCCAGTGCGGGTAGTCGCTGGCGAACATGATGAAATCGTCGCCCAGCACATCGATCACGCCGGGCAGGATCGGTTCCTCCGGCTCGCATGTCACCCAGATGTTGCCCGCGGCCAGATAGTCGTGCGGGTCGCGACGCCAGCCGCGCTCCACCCAGTCGCCGCGCTTCTCGTAGTGCTCGTGCAGCCGATCCATGAAGAAGGGCACCCAGCCCGCGCCCGCTTCCAGGAAGGCGACCCGCAACTCGGGATGGCGCTCGAAGACGCCGCCGGAGACCATCGCGGTCATCGCCGTCATCTGGTCGAACGGAAAACTGATGCAGTGCACCTGGATGTAGTTCGTGAACCGGTCCACGCCGATCTTGGGCAGGTGGATGCCCGGGGCGCCGTGCACGCCCAGCGGCATGCCGAGTTCGACAGCGGCGGCGTAGAACGGGTCGAGGTCGGCATGGTCGAGGTTGCGGCTCTTGAGCGCCGGCGGCACCAAAATCGCAATCAGCCCAAGCTCTTTGGCCTCCGTCATGACGTCGATGGCCACCCTGCCGTGCTCGATCGGTGTCACGGCGACACCGCGCAACCGGCCGCCCGACGAGGCGCAGTAATCCGCGATCCACTGGTTGTACAGGCGGGAGAATCCCGCGGCGAATTCCGGATCCTCGAGACTGGGCGCGCACAGCCCCATGCTCGGATACAGCACCATCGTGTCGATGTGGTCGCGATCCGCGTCGCCCAGCACGCCCTCGGGTGAGCGGCAATTGATGTCGGGAGCCTTGCTGATCCCGTGCTCGGGTGGGCACCCCGCACCCGGGCCCGTGTCCTCCGGGTAATTGCGGCCTTCGAGCCTCAGGCCCGGCCGCCCGTCCGTGCTGAGCGTGACGTGCTGCGGCCACCGTTTGATCGCTTCGATTGCCAGCGAAGAATTCTCGGCAACATGCCCATCGGCGTCGATGATCCGCATGTATCCGGAACATACTCCCGGAATCCGCATGGTGGAACGGGTCGCGCTATCGCGCCGCGTCCTGCACGATGCTGACGTGACCACACAACGGTTGACCGCCGATCAGCGAAACTCCTTCATCGCGGCGATCCTGGGCTGGACGATGGACGCCTTCGACTATTTCATCGTGGTGCTCGTCTACGCCGACATCGCCAAGACGTTCCACCACAGCAAGGCCGAGGTCGCGTTCGTCACGACGGCCACGCTGATCATGCGGCCCGTCGGCGCGCTGCTCTTCGGGCTGTGGGCGGACCGCGTGGGCCGTCGGCTGCCGCTGATGGTCGACGTCATGTTCTATTCGGTGGTGGGCTTTCTGTGCGCGTTCGCGCCGAACTTCACCGTGCTGGTCATCCTGCGCCTGCTCTACGGCATCGGCATGGGCGGTGAGTGGGGGCTGGGCGCCGCGCTCGCCATGGAGAAGGTTCCGGTCGAGCGCCGCGGCTTCTTTTCCGGGTTGCTGCAGGAGGGGTACGCGTTCGGCTACCTGCTGGCCAGCGTCGCCTCATTGGTGGTGATCGACTGGCTCGGCCTGTCGTGGCGGTGGCTGTTCGGCCTGAGCATCGTCCCCGCCCTGATCAGCCTGGTCATCCGCTACCGGGTGGAGGAGTCCGAGGTGTGGGAGGCCGCGCAGGACCAGATGAGGCTCACCAGCACCCGGATCCGCGACGTACTGCGTAGTGGCGCGATCATCCGGCGGTTCATCTACCTGGCGTTGCTGATGACGGCGTTCAACTGGATGAGCCACGGCACGCAGGATGTCTATCCCACCTTCCTGGGGGCGCACACCAACCACGGCGCCAACCTGGCCAGCACGACGGTCAAGTGGATCGTGGTGGTCTACAACGTCGGCGCCATCATCGGCGGGCTCGTCTTCGGCACGCTCTCGCAACGGTTCAGCCGCCGCTACACCGTGGTCTTCTGTGCGGTCCTGGCGCTGCCGATCGTCCCGCTGTTCGCGTACTCGCGCAGCGCGGCGATGCTGTGCCTGGGCTCGTTTTTGATGCAGTTGTTCGTGCAGGGCGCCTGGGGCGTGATTCCGGCCCACCTCACCGAGATGTCGCCGGATGCCATCCGGGGCCTCTACCCCGGCGTGACCTACCAGCTCGGAAACCTGCTGGCGGCGTTCAACTTGCCGATTCAGGAGCGCCTCGCCGAATCACACGGCTATCCGTTCGCCCTGGCGGCGACGATCGTGCCGGTGCTGATCACGGTGGCGGTGCTCACGTTGATCGGGAAGGACGCCACCGGGATTCGGTTCGGCACCACCGAAACCGCCTTCCTGGCAAGCGAAGTGACGTGACGCTGGTCCCCCACGTTGCCGAGCGTCATGCCACCGTGTCTCCCGGCCGCCGCGGCCACGCCAGCGTGACGCTCGGCGTCAGTCGGCGTCCGCGAGGAGGCGCCGCAGCAGGTGCATGGCCACCGTAGTCGAGCGCTCCCGGACATCCGAGCGATTGCCGGGAAGCCGCAGCGTACGGGTGTCGGTGCTACCGTTGGCCGTGACGCTGAAACAGACTGTGCCCACCGGCTTTTCTTCCGTCCCCCCGCCCGGGCCGGCGATGCCGGTGATCGCGACGGCGGTGTCGGCCCCAAAGCGCTGCAGCGCGCCCGCGGCCATCGCCTCGGCCACCGGTTCGGACACCGCGCCATGCGCTTCGATCAGCGCCGGGTCGACGCCGAGCAGCTCCGCCTTCGCTTCGTTCGAGTAGGACACCACACCGCCGGCCACATAATCCGACGAGCCGGGCCGGTCGGTCAGGCGCGCCGCCAGCAGTCCCGCGGTGCAGGATTCGGCCGTCGCAATCCGGTGGCCGGCCAGCAATTGTGCGACCAGATCGTCGACGCGGGAGCCGTCCTCGGAGTAGAGCTGATGTCCGTGCCTCTCCCGCAGCAGCTTGACCAGCTGTGTGTACGCGTCGGCGGCGTCCGGCTCGTAGCGGGTGACCATTTCGATCTCCCCGCGCCGCAGGCAGGTGGTGATCTCGAGTCGCCCAAAGCCGGGCACCGCCTGTTGGGCGTCGCGCAGTGTTTCGGCCAGCCCCGACTCGGGCAGCCCGAACATGCGCAGCATCTCCTGCCGGTAGACCGTCCGGCCGACGATCGCGTCCTGCGCCGCGGATGTCTCGATGGCGGTGTGCCACATGGGCTGCAGCTCGCGCGGCGGACCGGGCAGCACGATCACCGTCGGCTTGCCGGGTACGACGACGCCGGGCGCGGTGCCGACCGGGTCGAGCACCTGCGCCCCCGCGGGCACCATGGCCTGCTTGCGGTTGGCTGCGCGCAGCGACTCGAAAGTGCCGGGGTCCAAGGCGGATTGGAATGCGGGGTTGCGCGACATCAGCTTCTTGAGGATGTTGGCGATCTTCTCTTCGACCTCGGTGTCGAGCACCAGCTCGCGTTCACAGAACCGGGCCACCACCTCGACCGTCATATCGTCGGCCGTCGGTCCCAGGCCGCCGCTGGTGACGATCAGGTCCACCCCCTGATCGGCGAGGAACCGCAGCTGCGCCTCGATGTCGGCCGGGCGGTCGCCGCAGATGGTGATGTGTGCCAGCTCGACGCCCAGCTCCAGCAGGCGATCGGCGATCCAGGGGCCATTCGCATCTTGGACGCGTCCGGTGAGGACCTCGGTTCCGGTGACAACGATTCCTGCGCGTGCGCTCACTGTCATGAGCCTACTGATGGGCTGCGCGACAATGAGCCCATGATCGAGTTAGAGGTACTGCAGGCCGACGTCACCAAGCTCGAACTCGACGCGATCAGTAACGCTGCCAATACGGAGCTGCGGCATGGTGGCGGTGTCGCGGCGGCCATCTCGCGCGCGGGCGGACCAGCCGTGCAGCGGGAATCGACCGAGAAGGCGCCGATCGGGCTCGGTGAAGCGATCGAGACCACGGGCGGCGACATGCCGGCGCGCTATGTCATCCATGCGGCGACGATGGAGCTCGGCGGCCCGACGTCGGCCGAGATCATCGCGGCTGCCACGGCCTCGACGCTGCGCAAGGCCGATGAGCTCGGTTGCCGCTCGCTCGGATTGGTCGCCTTCGGCACCGGCGTGGGCGGCTTTCCGCTTGATGAGGCGGCGCGGCTGATGGTCGATGCCGTCCGGCAGCACCAACCGGGTTCGCTGCGCAAGGTGGTGTTCGCCGTACACGGCGAGGCGGCTGAACGGGCGTTTCAGTCCGCGGTGCGCGGCTGACCCTGCGAGAGGTAGCGCTCGACGGAGGCGACCTTCTGCGTCATCGCGTCGCTGGTTCCGGCACGCCAATCCGCCTTGATCACCGTGCTCACCCTGGGCGCGCGGGCGGCCACGGCCTCGACCGCGCGCTGCACCACGGCCATGACTTCTGCCCAGGTCTCGCCTTCGATGACGGTGAACATCGAATCCGTCTTGTTGGGCAGCCCGGAGTCGCGAACCACGCGAACCGCGTCGGCGACGATCTCGCCGACACCCTCGCCGACTCCCATCGGGGTGACGGAAAACGCGACGAGCACAGACACCCCACGAGCGTACCCAACCGGTGACAGGCCGATCTGGCACCATCGAGGCCCATGCGGGTGTTGGTGCAACGAGTCTCGTCGGCAACGGTCTGGGTGGACGGCGCGGTGGTGGGGGCCATCCACCCTGATGGCCAGGGCCTGCTGGCATTCGTCGGCGTCACCCATAGCGACGACCACGAGAAGGCGCGCCGGCTCGCCGAGAGGCTGTGGCAGTTAAGGATTCTCGCCGACGAGCATTCCGCGGCCGACGTCCGGGCGCCGATTCTGGTCGTCAGCCAGTTCACGCTGTACGCCGACACCGCCAAGGGCCGCCGCCCGTCATGGAACGCGGCCGCTCCGGGAGCGGTCGCCGAGCCGCTGGTCGCGGAGTTCGCCGGGGCGTTGCGGCAACTCGGTGCCGAGGTACAGACCGGCGTGTTCGGCGCGAACATGCAGGTCGGACTCGTGAATGACGGTCCGGTAACAGTGATCTTGGAGCTCTGAGGCCGCCCGGCAGGTACCGTGGGAACGTCGGCTCTTCGCGGCCGGCGCCGACGGGAGGAGCAGGCATGAGCACCACACCCGAATTCGGGTCGCTCCGTTCCGACGATGACAACTGGGACATCGTCAGCAGCGTCGGGTATACCGCGCTGCTGGTGGCGGGATGGCGTGCGTTGCATGCCGTGAGCCCGCGGCCCCTGGTGCGCGACGACTACGCGAAAGTCTTCATCGCCGCGTCGCAGGACCCGTATTTGGCCGGCGTGCTTGCCAATCCGGGTAGCACCGACGACGAGACGGCCTTTCCCCGTCTGTACGGCGTGCAGACCCGGTTCTTCGACGACTTCTTCGATGCGGCCGGCGCGGCGGGTATCCGGCAGGCGGTGATCGTCGCAGCGGGGCTGGATTCGCGGGCGTATCGGCTCGAATGGCCGGAAGGCACAAGGGTCTTCGAAGTCGACCTGCCGAAGGTCCTCGAATTCAAGGCCCGCGTCCTCGGCGATCAGTGCGCCACCCCGAAGGCCCGCCGGATCGAGGTGGCCGCCGATCTCCGCACCGACTGGTCCCGGCCGCTGGAAGCGGCCGGGTTCGACGTGGAGAGTCCGAGCGCCTGGTCGGTGGAGGGGCTGCTGCCCTACCTGACCGACGAGGCGCAACACGCGCTCTTCACCCGGATCAGCGGGCTGAGCGCCCCGGGTAGCAGGATCGCCATCGGTGCGCTCGGATCGCGACTGGACCACGACCAGCTCAACGCTCTGGAGACCGACCACCCGGGCGTCAATGTGTCCGGCAATGTGGACTTTTCAGCGCTGACCTACGAGCCCCAGTCGGACCCGGCGGAGTGGCTCAGTGCCCACGGATGGAGCGTCGAGCCCGTCCGCAACACGCTCGATCTGCAAGCCGGGTACGGCATGACCCCACCGGACGTCGACGTGAAGATCGACAGTTTCATGCGGTCGCAATACATCACGGCGACCAGGTGAGGGGCTAGGGTTTGAGCAGGATCTTCACGTCGTCGCCCGATCGCGACTCCGCGGTCGCGTAACCCTTGGCCGCTTCGTCCAACGGCATTGTGGTGGTGAAGATGCCGTCGACATCGAGCCGCCCCGACTGCAGCAGCGGGATCAATTCCGGCCAGGTGCGCTGCACCGGCGCGGTGGTGAATCGCACTGTCGTGCTGCGGATCAGGCAGCCCAGCGCGTTGAGCGGGAACGGGTTCATGTCGTGCACACCGACGACCGAGACGGTGCCGCCGGGCCGCACGGCGTTGATCGCGTCGGTCAGGGAGGCGTCCGTGGCGACGGCGTCGATCACCGCGTCGGCGCCGCGGCCACCGGTGGCGGCCATGATGGCCTCGAGCGCCGGCGCTTTGACCGGCGTTGCGCCCCACCGGGCGGCGCGGTCCAGTCGGCCATCGACCTGGTCCACCGCGAAAACCGTTGCCGCACCCTGAAAAAGCGCACTGCGCAGCGAACATAGGCCAACCGCACCCAGACCGATGACCGCCACCGTGCCGCCGAACGGAATATCGGCGCGCTGCGCTGCGGCCCAGCCGGTGGCCAGGTTGTCGGTCAGCAGCAGCGCCTGCTCGGTGCTGATGCCGTCGGGCATCTTCAGCAGCTGGAAATCGGCGGCGGGCACCGCGAGCAGGTCAGCCTGCGCACCGCCGAGCACACCACCGCCGAAGATCTGAAAGCCGGAGTGGCACATCACCGGATCGTGGGTGGCGCATCCCGCGCATGCGCCGCAACCGGTGACCGACGACACCAGGACCTGATCGCCGACCTCGACAGTGCGCACGTCCGGCCCGGCGTCCACCACGGTTCCGATGGCCTCGTGCCCGAGCGCGATCGGATCGGGCATCGGGAAGTCGGCCTCGTAGAAGTGCAGATCGGATCCGCAGATGCCGGCGGCTGTCACCTCGACGATCGCCCCGTCGGGCCCGGGCAGGGTCGGATCGGGCCGGGTGTCCACCCGGATGCTGCGGGGGCCGTCGACGACTACGGTGCGCATATTGAGGTGCTCACTTTCGTTGTTGCGCTCAATCTTTCGTTCGCACTGAAAATTGCGACCAGTCGGGCTCGCGCACCGCCGACCAGTACTCGTTGAGCCGCCACGGGCTCACGGTGTGGATCTCCCCGTCGGCGTTCTTGAAGTACGAATGCTTGACCGCGGGATGCGACCACACCATCTTCTTGATCTGGGCCTGTGTCCGCCGATGCCAATCGGCGGCGGCCTCGGGCTTGGGTTCGATGGAGTGCACGCCGGTCTCGGCCAGTCGCGCCAGGCACTGGTCGACGTAGCGCATCTGCAGTTCCGACTGGAAGATCAGGCTGCCGCCGTGGGCCAGGTGAGTACCCGGACCGTAGACGATGAAGAAGTTCGGGAATTGCGGGACGGTGATCCCGAGGTAGGCAAAGGGGCGGCTCCCCCACATCTCATGTAGGTCGGTGCCGTTTCGGCCGGTGACTTTCAGCGGCCACAGCACGTCGGTGTGCCGAAACCCGGTGGCGTACACGATGACATCGACGTCATGCGTGACGCCGTCGGCGGTGATGATGCCGTGCGGCGTAATCTTGTCGATGCCCGTGCGCACCAATTCGACGTTGTCGCGCTGCAGCGTTCGCAACCAGCTGCCGTTGTCCTGCAGGGTCCGTTTGCCACAAGCGGGATAGTCGGGCATCACCTTGGCCAGCAACTCCGAATCCTCGCCGACCTGGCTGGTGATCCATTGCGAGAACATCATGTGCGCGGCGGCGTTGATGTCGCTGACGGCGTGATCCTGGTCCGCATAGCCCGGGTCGCCTTCGGCGGCATCCAGGCCTTTGTCGGATCCGGGCCACATCACCAGGAAGCGGTACCAGCGGCCGTAGAACGGAAGGTGGCGCATCGCCCAGCGCACCCCGTCGCCGACCTCGTCGTGATACATCGGGTTGGGAAACATCCACTGCGCGGTGCGCTGGAACACGGTGAGGTGCTCGACGTCCCCGGCGACGGCGGGGGCGATCTGGAAACCGCTGGCGCCCGCGCCGACAAGCGCGACCCGCTTGCCCTTCAGGTCCACCGAGTGATCCCAGGCCGCCGAGTGAAAGGACGGCCCCTGGAACGTGTCCGCTCCGTCGAAGGCCGGAATGTTGGGACGGTTCAGCTGGCCCACCGCGGTGATGAGCGCACGTGCCCGCACGGTGGTCGTCTCCCCGTCGGCCGATTGTAGCCGCACGTTCCACGCGCCGTCGTCGTCGTTCCACTCGGCCGCGACGACCTCGGTGCGCCACCGCACGTGCTCGGCCAGGTCGTGTTCATCGATGACCTTGGTGAAATAGTCCTGCAGTTCATATTGCTCGGCGAAGAAATGCGTCCAGTCGTTGTTGGGTTCGAAGCTGTAGCAATAGAAATGGTTTGCCACATCTACCCGGGCGCCGGGATAGCTGTTCTCCCACCAGGTTCCGCCGGGGCCGGCGTTCTTCTCCACGATGGTGAACGGGATGTTCGCCTGCTTGAGGCGGACGCCGGCCAGGATGCCGGATTCGCCACACCCGACGACCAGGACCGGAAGCTGGGCGGTGCGCCCGGCCGGCAACGCGGCGGGACGCCGGGGGTCGACGCCGTCGAGGTCGAGCTCCTCGGCAACCAGCGGCAGGTAGTCGTCCGGAACGTGTTCGCACGCCGCCCAATCCAGCATCTCCCTGATGAGTTCGGGGCTCAGCGGCGGCGGTTCGGGGCAACCGCGATCCCGGTACTCGGTGATCACCGTCAGGGCCTCGGCGCGGGCGCGTGCCTTATCCTCCTCCGACATGAACCCCTGGACCTCGTTGAGGAAGATGCCCATCTGCTTGAAGTCGCGGATGAACCTGGGGTCGCCGGTGATGTGGACGAGCGAGAGCAGCAGCGTGGGGACGCTGACCTCCTCTAGCGCGGTGGCGATCTCGGGTGTGGGTGTGGTGAAGGGATCGCCCGCGTAGCGGCTGCGCATCAGCGGATCCTCTCGATGGTTTGGAAGCCAATTACGCTACGCATAGTTTCGTAATTGGCAGCATTACGGTACCCGGTCGCTCGGCACCGGATCAAGACTTCGCGTGCTAGGGATCGTCGCCGTCTTCGGCCAGCAACTTTTCGGGGTGATGAAACTTGTTGACCCGGGGTTGCCCGCGGTCGAGGTGGGGTGGTGGGATCCATTCGGTATCGCCGTTAGCGCGTTTTCGGGTGGTCCAGCCCTTCTCGAGAAGCCGGTGGTGTGGTCCGCACGCCAGAGTGAGTTGGTCGATGTCGGTGCGGTAGGTCCTCGCCCAATCTTCGACGTGATGGATCTTGGGCTTGCCCCGGTTTAGCGGACAGTTTTCATGTGATTCTGACGTAGCTTCGTGGTGTCTGGTACCCCAGCGACGAATGCAGCCGCTTGTTGTTG
>NZ_BAAGDE010000022.1:85998-89255 GCF_054660795.1 Mycobacterium sp. MUNTM1 | reverse complement strand
GCAACTACGAGTACGCGATCAACAACTCGTTCGGCTTCGGCGGACACAACGTGGCCATCGCCTTCGGGCGCTACTGACGCGGCATAGGCCAGGCCTCGGGCCGGATCGCCCGGCGCTTCGTTTGATGGTCCAGGCACGGGGAAGTCAGCGACTATGGCTTTCGCCGATTACCAAAACGAGCTGTACGACCAGTCGCTGCACGGCAATCAGCCGCAGTACCCGATCAGGTTCGAGGAGCTGGAGAAGAAGGCATCGGCGGCGATGACGCCGAAGGTGCTGGGATACGTGGCCGGCGGCGCCGGCGACGAACACACCCAGCGCGCCAACTGCGAGGCGTTCAAGCGCTGGGGCTTGTACCCGCGGATGGGGATCGCCCCCGAGGAGCGGGACATGTCGGTCGAATTGTTCGGCCTCAGGTTCGGATCCCCGATCTTCATGGCGCCCATCGGCGTCATCGGGGTGTGCGACCCGGACGGCCACGGGGACATGCTGTGCGCGCGGGCCTCGGTCCGCACGGGTGTGCCGTTTTTCGTCGGGACGCTGTCGGCCGACCCGATGGAGGGCCTCGCCGCCGAGCTCGGCGACACCCCGGCGTTCTTCCAGCTCTATACGCCGCCGAACCGCAAGATGGCGGCCAGCCTGGTGCACCGCGCCGAGGCGGCCGGCTTCAAGGGCATCGCCGTCACCCTCGACACGTGGGTCACCGGCTGGCGGCCGCGCGACCTGAAGGGCGGTAACTACCCGCAGGTGCCCAGCGGCTGCCTGGCCAACTACACCAGCGATCCGGTGTTTCGCGCCAACCTGAGCCGCGGCGAAGACGCCACCGAGGCGGCGGTGCGCAAGCTGCCGATCTTCGGCGGGCCGTTCCGGTGGTCGGACCTGGAATGGCTGCGGTCCGAGACCAGCCTGCCGCTGATGGTCAAGGGCATCTGCCATCCCGACGACGTTCGCCGCGCCAAAGACATTGGCGTGGACGGCATTTACTGTTCCAACCACGGCGGCAGGCAAGCCAACGGCGGGCTGCCCTGTCTGGATTGCCTGCCGGCGGTGGTCGAGGCCGCCGACGGGATGCCGGTGCTGTTCGACTCGGGGGTGCGCGGCGGCGCCGACATCATCAAGGCGCTCGCGTTGGGCGCGACCGCCGTGGGGATCGGCCGGCCCTACGCCTACGGGCTGGCCCTCGGGGGTGTGGACGGCATCGTGCACGTGCTGCGCTCGCTGCTGGCCGAGGCGGACCTGATCATGGCCGTCGACGGATATCCCTCGCTCAAGGACCTGACTCCAGACGCGTTGCGTCGCATCGAATACGCTGTCCCGCAAGACTATTCATAACTCCCCTCCACATACCAGCGCCGCTGGCGATAGCACAGCAGCAGCGCCCGCTCGCTCTCCAGCAACACCTGGGCGCGGGCGGTGCGGCCCTTACCCAATTCGGGATCCCACCATCGCTCGTCGACCGGCCATGGCCCGGACCACCAGCACAGCCGTTCGTCGCGGCCGTGGGCGATCATGCGCGCGGGGTCGGCGGAGAACAGCCCCCGGATGGTCACCCGTATCGGGTTTCCTTGGGCGTCAAGCAGTTCCACCGGGTCGTCCAGCAGCACCGCCGGTGACGGCTCGGGCAACCGGCCGGGCCACGGCGGATCGGGATCGGCCCGCGGCACCGGCTCGTCGCCGAGCGGGATCAGCGTGATGCGCTCGGCCGGTCCGCGCCCGCCGGACAGCACCGGCACGCACACCGCCTCCGGGCCGAGCAGGCCCTGCACCCGCACCAGCGCCCGGCGGGCCCGCAGCCTGTCCTCCTCGCCCAGGCCGCCCCAGAGCGGCAACTGCAGCGCCTCGGCGGACACCACCTCCACCGCGCTCAGCCGCAACAGCGTCACCGCGGCCGTGGGACGGGGAGTGTGTGCGGTGCGGCTGCTCAGCCATCCGTCCAGCTGCCAGCGCACCCGGTCGGCGGTGGCGTCCTCGGTCAACGGCTCGGCGCACCGCCACACCCGGTGCAGCTCTTCGCCGTTGGCGGTGACGGCGTGGATGGCCAGCCGGGTGCATCCCACGCCGGCGGCCATCAGCGTCTGATGCAGCCTGCCGGCCAGTGAGCGCCCGGCGAACGCCGCGGCATCGACCCGGTCGATCGGCGGATCGCAGTCCAGCACGGCCTCGAGTTCGGCCGGCGGCTCCCGGCCGGACGGCGGCCGCTCGGGTTCGCCGCGGGCCAACCGGTGCGCGGTCACCCCGTCGGCGCCGAACCGGGAAGCCACGTCGCTGCGCGACAACGCGGCGAACTGCCCGATGGTGCGAATCCCCATCCGCCACAACAGGTCCGTCAGCTCTTCGCGGCCGGCGCCGGACAGGCTCGGCTCGGTGGCAAGTTGCCGGATGGACAGCACCGACAAGAACTTCGCGTCGCCCCCCGGCTCGACGACCCGGCCCGCCCGCGCCGCGAAGACCGCGGTGGACAGCTGGTCGGCCACCCCGGCCTGACACTCGGCGCCGGCCGCGCCCACCGCATCGATCAGCCGTTCGGCGGCGGTGGCCTCGGACCCGAAATAACGGGCCGCCCCGCGCACCGGCAGCACCAGGAGGCCGGGCCGCAGCACCTCGGCGCGGGGCACCAGGTCGTCCACCGCCGCGATCACCGCCTCGAAGAAGCGGGCGTCGCGGTCCGCGTCGGCGGCGGTGACGTGCAGTTGCGGACACCGGGCCGCCGCCTCCCGGCGTCGCAGCCCCCGCCGCACACCCGCCGCCCGGGCGGCCGACGAGCAGGCGATCACCCGGTTGGCCAGCGTGACCGCGATCGGGGCGGTCGCGGACAGGCCCGCGGCCGTCGCCGCCGCGACCGCTGGCCAATCCATGCACCAGATCGCCAAAACCCTTGAGCCAGAAGGGCCAGAAGGACCAGCCACGATACTTACCCGGCCCGCGCCGGGGACATCACCCGTCGTCCCGCGCACGTCCCGCTGACCTGCAGCCGCACCCCGCCGATCCGGCCGAATCCAGGGGCGGGCGCCTCCCGGCAACCGGGAGTGATGTCATAGCCACAGACCCGGGCGGCGAGGCGCGTCGGCGCGCCCTGCCAATCGCCGCCGGTGACCAGCAGGGTGCAGCCCTTGTTCCGGGCGCGGGCCACCACCGCCCGCGCCCCGCGGGGGGGCCCCCCGGCCCCCCCCCCCCCCCCGGGCCCCCCAAACAATACGGGCCCCAGCCCCCGCGCCCCCAACACCCGCACGGTGGCCGGGGGCCGGATAAACGCCCGC